>JBIIRW010000024.1:0-20691 GCA_044341385.1 Sediminibacterium sp.
TATGCGCGAAAGCGATATTTTGGCGATTGTATAACTTTAAAAATTAACTATATATGTCTAAAATGATTTTTTTCGACTTAGAAGCGAGAAATAAAATGAAAAAAGGTGTTGACACTTTAGCCAACGCAGTAAAAGTAACATTAGGGCCAAAAGGTCGTAACGTGGTAATTGAAAAAAAATTCGGTTCTCCTTCAATCACTAAGGATGGTGTATCTGTAGCAAAAGAAATTGATTTAGAAGACCCAATTGAAAATATTGGTGCTCAAATGGTGAAAGAAGTAGCTTCTAAAACTGCTGATCAAGCGGGTGATGGTACTACAACTGCAACTGTTTTAGCGCAAGCGATTATAAGTGAAGGTTTAAGAAACGTTACTGCTGGTGCAAATCCAATGGATTTGAAGCGTGGTATTGACAAAGCGGTTGAAAAAGTGGTTGCTAGCTTAAAAGCACAATCACAAACCGTTGGAAACGACACTAAGAAAATTGAGCAAGTAGCATCTATCTCTGCAAACAATGACAATGAAATTGGAAAATTAATTGCAATGGCAATGTCAAAAGTGGGTAAAGAAGGTGTGATCACTGTTGAAGAAGCAAAAGGTACGGATACAACAGTTGATGTTGTAGAAGGTATGCAATTTGATCGTGGATATGTTTCTCCTTACTTCGTTACCAATAGCGAAAAGATGGAAGCGGAAATGCAAAATCCATACATCTTAATTTATGATAAGAAAATTTCAGCAATGAAAGACATCTTACATATTTTAGAAAAAGTAGCACAAACAAATCGTCCATTAGTTATCATTGCAGAAGATTTAGAAGGTGAAGCAATGGCAACATTGGTTGTTAACAAATTAAGAGGTACCATTAAAGTAGCTGCTGTTAAAGCACCTGGTTTTGGAGATCGCAGAAAAGAAATGTTAACTGATATTGCTATCCTAACTGCTGGAACAGTAATTAGTGAAGAGCAAGGATTTAAATTAGATAATGCTGACTTGACTTATTTAGGTCAAGCTACTTCTATCACTATCGACAAAGACAATACTGTTATTGTTGGTGGTAAAGGTAAAAAAGCAGATATCACTGCACGTGTAAATCAAATCAAATCTCAAATTGAAAATACAACTTCAGACTACGATCGCGAAAAGTTACAAGAACGTTTAGCGAAATTAAGTGGTGGTGTTGCGGTATTATATGTAGGTGCTGCTACTGAAACTGAAATGAAAGAAAAGAAAGATCGTGTTGACGATGCTTTACACGCTACACGCGCTGCTGTTGAAGAAGGTATTGTTCCAGGCGGTGGTGTTGCTTACATTCGTGCAGTTGCTAGCTTAGATAAATTAAAAGGTGCTAATGATGACGAAACAACTGGTATTCAAATTGTACGTCGTGCAATTGAAGAACCGCTTCGTCAAATTGTTAAGAATAGTGGTATCGAAGGTTCAATTGTTGTACAAAGAATTAAAGACGGTAAAGACGACTTTGGTTTCAATGCAAGAACAGAAGTTTTTGAAAATTTATTCAAAGCTGGCGTTATCGACCCAACTAAAGTAACAAGAGTTGCTTTGGAAAATGCGGCATCAATTGCATCTATGTTGTTAACCACAGAATGTGTAATTGCTGACAAACCTGCACCTGCTGCAGCTCCTGCTGGCGGTCATAGTCATCCTGATATGGGTGGTATGGGCGGATACTAATACTTTACAACTTAAGTATATAAAAAAAGCTTCCTCGATTTATCGGGGAAGCTTTTTTATTTCCAACAACTTTCAGTTAAAGAATTATTGTAATTATTTTCGGTCCTATTTTTTAGCTTGTGAAAAGTAAACTTGAAATCCTTTCACCAAAAACAACTGCGCTAATCCATAAGTAACCATCACCAACAAGCCTATATTTTTTATTGGACTATTAAGTGCCCAATTAAATTTATTCAACGCTAAAATAGCATCTGAAGCTAGAAAAAATAACATGCCAGGAATCCAAAAAGTATTCGCAATCATTTTAACAGCCTCCTGTTTTGAAATATGAACAGCCATTAATGTAGCCGAACTTATCAGTACCATATAGGCTAATATTGGATAAATTAAATTTCCTTTAGTCCCATCTTTTAATTGAAAATAAATAAACACACAAAACAATAATAATGAAAAGGTAGAAACATAAAGTTTAGTTGACCTAGGTTCTGCCGGTCCATAAATTTTACTAAAAAATAAAATATTAAAAATATGCGTAGTCATAAATGCAACCATCCCAGGAATAAATAATGATTTATTAATTAAAAACACATCGCCTAAAAAGGAGCCAAATAAGCCCAACAACACTAAATTTTTACCAGGCAATCCTGATACATTAGGATGCACTGTCAAATACAACATCAGTGATGGAAGTAACATTGCTTTACTGATTGCTTCTATTGTTTTATACTCTTCTCCTAAATATTGGGCAGTAAAATGCACCAATAAAATGAATATACTTATGAGGATTCCCCTTTTTTGAATGAATGATTTCATGTGCCAGTTTTAATTGATAAATTTTCGATTGTAAATTAAAAGTAAGCAATGCCAACCTAATTTAAGAATCAATGCATAAATTTGCAGTAAGATGAGTCCAGAAGAAGAACAATTTTACCTCCAATGGGAAAAAGATCGAATTGTACCCCATTTTAAACGAAAACCCTTTTTAAGGGGTTTGAGTATAAGCTTGTCTCTTGGTCTACTCATTTTAATCATTTCTGAAACTGGTTGGTATGAACGTGCAACCATGGTGGGAAATATGCAGGGCAATGAAATTTGGATTGTAATTGCTATCATTGCCTTTTCCCTAGGTTTTGCTTGGATCTACCAACAATTTACCTTTGAAATGAACGAACAACGCTATAAAGAATTGAAATATTTAAAAAACAAAAAATGAGCATTTTGACACAAAAAACAACAAAAATCATCGAATTTTCATCAATTTTGGCAATTTTTGCCCTAATTTTCGTCATTTCTTTACAATCATCATGTGCTAAATCGAACGCTTGTGATTTGAAGGCTAGTTATACGAACGACGCCAATGCAGCACAAAATACAGCGATGGTTGCCTTTTGTACAACCAATAACATTACTTATTCAACACATCCAAGTGGGATTTTATACCAAATTATTACCCCAGGTGCGGCAAGTAAGCCTAACCTATGTGAAACAATATCAATGACTTATACAGGAACCTTATTAAATGGAACCAAGTTTGATGCCGGTACTATCTCCTACCCATTGAGCCAATTAATCGTAGGATGGCAAATAGCAGTGCCGCTGATTGGCAAGGGCGGTCGCATCAAAGTGGTGCTTCCCTCTTCTTTGGGTTATGGCGCGCAAACTACGGGTCCAATTCCAGCGAATTCACCACTGTATTTTGATATCACTTTGAACTAGGAAAATAATGGCTTTAAACCCATATTTTAGCCTCGTTTCCATTATATTTGCCGACTAAAAATCAGTTAACCAAACTATTATGCAACTCAAAGGATTAGTGCGCTTTTTTACATTTGCGCTTATTTTAATTTGTCTTTATCAATTGTCATTCACCTGGTTCGTTCGTAACCATGAAAAATCAATGGAAGCTAAGGCAGCAGCATGGGTAAAAAAATTACCTACTGCACAATCTGTTTATCCAAATGATAAAGAACAACAGTTTTTATACAACGATAGTGTAAGTGATATTCAAAAAGCCTATTACAAGCGTTTATTAGATAGCACAAAAGAGACCAAATTAGCTTTTGGCTTAACCACATATGCTTCAGCAAAGGAAAAAGAATTAATGCTAGGCCTTGATTTACAAGGTGGTATGAGCGTAACCATGGAAGTGGGCTTAGATGGTTTGATTAAATCATTAGCGAATTACACGAAAGATGCTTCATTTAATACCGCATTAAATAATGCAGTAGCCAAAAAAGCAAATAGCAGTGCTGACCTCATTTCTTTGTTTAGAGATGAATATAAATCAGTCAATCCAACAGGCAAATTGGCTCCTTTATTTGCAACACGCAGTAATGGTAAATTGAAATTTGACGCTTCTGATGACGCAACTGCAACTTATTTAAAAGAACAAGCAACACAAGCCTTCGATAATACTTATCGTATTTTAAGAACACGTATCGACCGTTTTGGTTTAGCATCTCCGAATATTAATCCAGATCCTAACAAAGGTATTATCAGTATTGAATTAGCAGGTGTTAATGATAAAGAGCGTGTTCGTTCTTATTTACAATCAACTGCAAATCTTCAATTTTTTGAAGTATACACTTTTGAAAATAAAGATTTCCAAGCTGGTATCTTAGCTGCTGATAAAGCCATTGAAGCAAGCTTAAATGGCTTTACCGATACAACGGCAAAAGCAGATACAACAAAAGCTTTAGCAAATAAAAATCCTCTATTAAAAACAGTTCAGTTTAATACACAACCTTACCAAAGTAAAAATGGTCAGAATACTTATTCTGCTGAGATTGGTTATGCCTTGAAAAAAGATACTGCTACTTTAAATGCTTATTTAGCAATGCCAGAAGTAAAATCTAAATTCCCTGCGAATTTGGTTTTCATGTATGGTAAAGTAGAATCAGAAGATCCTAAATCAAAAGATGTTCTTCCTTTATACGCAATCAAAACATTAGACAACGGTATCGCTGAGTTAGAAGGTGATCATGTTGCTAATGCTGCACAAGATTTTGATGAAAGAGGAAAAGTGGCGATTAAAATGAATATGGATAAATTAGGTACTAGTATTTGGGGTAAAATGACCACAAAAAATATTGGTAAACCTATTGCCATTGTTTTAGATAACATTGTTTACTCAGCTCCTAATGTGAATGATGCCATTACAACTGGTAACTCACAAATTTCTGGTAATTACTCATTAAAAACTGCACAAGATTTAGCACAAATTTTAGAAAGTGGTAAATTACCTGCACCCGCAAAGATTGTACAAGAGCAACAAGTGGGGCCTACCTTAGGTAAGGCTTCTATTCAAGGTGGTGCAATGTCATTTGGAATTGCATTCCTTGTCATATTTGCATTAATGTTGTTGTACTTTAATACTGGTGGATGGGTTGCAAATATTGCATTGATCTTAAACTTACTTTTCACAATAGGAATTTTAAGTGCACTTGGATTTACTTTAACTGCGCCAGGTATTGCCGGTTTGGTATTAACCATTGGTATGGCGGTAGATACGAATGTAATTATCTTCGAAAGAATTAAAGAGGAATTAACCAAAGGAAAAAGTTACCAACTAGCAGTAACAGACGGTTATAAACGTTCTATGTCTCCAGTATTGGATGCACACGTTACTACCCTTTTAACTGCTTGTATTTTAGCTTACTTTGGATTAGGTCCAGTATTAGGATTCGCTACTACCCAAATCATTGGTATTTTATTATCCTTATTCTGTGGAATTTTAGTATCTCGTTTAATCACAGATATTTACACCAGCAAGAACAGACACTTTGAATATTTCACTGCAATTTCTCGTAATATATTCAAACATGCTTCTTTCAAATTTATTGAATTCAGAAAGTATGCATACATGCTATCTGCAGTTGTATTAGTATTGGGTGTGGCAAGTTTCTATAACGGATTTGACGAAGGTGTTGAATTTGCGGGTGGACGTAGTTACACGATTAAGTTTAAAAATGCAGTAAATACCGAAGAAGTTAGAGATGCATTAAAAGTAGTATTTGGCGAAGCTCCTATTATCAAAACAGTAGATACTAAAAACCAAATCAATATTACTACTTCTTATAAAATTCAAGAGCAAGGAAATAATATTGATCAGGAAGTAGAAGCTTTATTATTCAAAGGTTTAGCAAAACAATTGCCAGCAAATACTTCTTTCAAAGAATTTGAAACAGATTACAAACAAAGTTCTCAAACAGTATTACCTACTATTTCTGATGACTTAAAAGCGGGCGCTACCAAAGCAACTATTTTCGCTTTAATTGCAATTTGTTTGTACATATTTATTCGTTTCCGTGATTGGAGATATTCTTTAGGAACTATCTTCTCCTTATTACATGACGTATTAGTTACCTTAATTGTATTTAGCTTCTTAAGAAAAGTAGTTCCATTCCCATTAGAAATTGACCAGCATTTTATTGCTGCAATTTTAACGGTAATTGGTTTCTCTATGAACGATACAGTTATTGTATACGATCGTATTAGAGAGGACAGTCAATTAATGAAAGGATCAGACAATGCAACTATCATTAATAAAGCGATCAACCAAACATTGAGTCGTACGATTATGACTTCATTAACAGTGTTCTTAACCATCTTAATTTTATTCATCTTTGGTGGTGAAGTAACAAGAGGTTTTGCATTCGCAATGTTAATTGGAGTTGTCACAGGTACTTACTCATCTATTTTTGTAGCTGCACCAGTATTGGTTGACTTTGCAAAAAGTCGTCCATTAGGAAAAGCAGAAGATAAAAAGAAATAATCAAGTCAACTTTGATATATATAAAAAGCCCCGATAAATCGGGGCTTTTTATATGCTATAAGCTTAGAGGATGACTGTATTTATTCAAAACGGCTTTCATGCTGTCTGATATTTGTTTAATTTTTTTGAATAGAATACTCATCCGAACGAACATTTGAGCAAAGCGATTGAGAGAGAGGATGATTGTATTTATTCAATAAAAATTAAACCGCAAATGAAGTACCACATCCACAGGTACTAGATGCATTTGGATTGGTAAAAGTAAACCCACGACTATTTAACCCTCCTTGCCAATCAATAGACATCCCATATAAATAAATCTGATGTGACTTATCCATGCAACATGGTATTCCTTCATATAAAAACAATTCATCTGCCGGCGCAGGAACATCAAACCCTAAAACATAAGTCATACCACTACATCCCCCTCCTTTTACACCCACCCTTAAACGTTGTTGGTTGTCAAAATCAGGTTCAGCCATTAAACGCTGAATTTCAATGATAGCACCTGCAGTAAAATTGACTGGTGTTGCATTCGCTATTTCGGTTCCCATAAAGTTTAATTTTTAAATGATCTTCTTAAACACAAAATTACAATATCTAGCGCAACTGCCCTTAGATATTGTGTCGAAAATAGAAATAATCTGCGCATAAAAACAAGTAAAAAATCGTAAATTTAACTATGCAAGCCGAGTCAAAAAGAACCGATAGTGGTATTGAAGTAAAAAAAGTTTATACCCAACAGGATCTACCTGTGGACATGAATGGCAAATGCCTTCCTGGCGAATTCCCTTATATGAGAGGTGTTCAATCGGACATGTATCGTGGTAAATTATGGACAATGCGTCAATACGCAGGATTCTCCACTGCTGAAGAAAGCAATAAAAGATACCATTTTTTATTAGCCCAAGGTGTCATGGGTTTAAGCGTTGCTTTTGATTTACCTACTCAAATTGGATACGACGCAGATCATGATTTAGCAGATGGTGAAGTTGGCAAAGTGGGTGTTTCTATATGTTCCTTAGATGATATGGAAATTTTATTCAAGGACATTCCATTGGATAAGATTAGTACTTCTATGACCATTAATTCAACGGCATATATACTTCTTGCACTCTATGTTGCTTTAGCTAAAAAAAGAGGCATCGACTTAGCAAAATTATCTGGTACCATACAAAATGATATTTTAAAAGAATACGCTGCAAGAGGCACTTATATCTATCCACCGAAAAGCTCCATGCGTATTATCACCGACATATTTGAGTGGTCAAGTACACATTTACCGAAATGGAATAGTATTTCAATTTCAGGGTATCATATTAGAGAAGCTGGTAGTACAGCAGTTCAAGAAATTGCATTTACATTAAGCAATGGTAAAGCATATGTAAAAGCTGCGATTGAAAAAGGTTTAAATATTGATGTGTTTGGCAAAAGATTATCCTTCTTTTTTAATGCGCATAATAATTTATTTGAGGAAGTCGCCAAATTCCGAGCTGCGCGAAAAATGTGGGCTCAAATCATGCAAGACTTAGGCGCTACTGATCCAAAAGCATTAATGCTTCGATTTCATACACAAACGGGTGGTGCTACATTAACAGCGCAACAACCCATGAATAATATCAGCAGGGTTACCATACAAACCATTGCAGCTGTATTAGGAGGCACCCAAAGTTTGCATACCAACGGTTTTGATGAAGCATTAGGACTCCCAACGGAAGAAGCTGCAGGTATTGCACTTAAAACACAACAAGTAGTTGCCTTTGAAAGTGGTATTACTGATACAGCCGATCCTTTAGCAGGAAGTTATTTTGTGGAAAGCCTAACGAATGAAATAGAAAAGAAAGCATTGGAACTCATTCAACAAATTGACAATATGGGTGGAAGTGTTGCAGCTATAGAATCTGGTTTTATGCAAAATAAAATCGGGGAAAGCGCATATGCTTACCAAAAAGATATTGAATCCAATAAAAAAATAATTGTAGGGGTAAATCAATTTCAATCTTCCAATAATGTAGAAATTCCAATATTAAGAATTGATGAATCCATTCGATTACAACAAATTGAAAAATTAAAAGTACTTAAATCCAAACGAGATCAAGGTTCAGTGGATGCTTGCTTACTCGCTATCAAGGATGCGGCGATAAACAATACCAATATTATGCCACCTGTAATTGATGCCGTTGAAAAATTATGTACCCTTGGTGAAATTGCTGACACATTAAGATCCGTATTCGGCGAATACCAAGCATAAACTAAATATTATACCACCCAACCTAATTAACATTACCCTATTCATTTAATAACCCAAGACTATGAAATACTTTTTACTTTTATTTTTAGCGATTACAACAATCAGTGCTTCTGCACAAGAGCTGCCTAAAAATTTCAATCAACTAGTGCAGGATATTGAACCACAACTCATAAAATGGAGGAGACATTTTCATGAAAATCCGGAACTATCTAATCGTGAATTTAATACTGGTAAATATATTGCCGATTATTTGAAAACTTTAGGCATTGAAGTGCACTACCCTGTTGCAAAAACTGGTGTTGTTGCCATCTTAAAAGGGGGCAAACCAGGTCCTGTAGTTGCACTCAGGGCGGATATAGATGCGTTACCAGTTCAGGAAAGAACACCCATTCCATTTGCATCAAAGGTAAAAACAGAGTTCATGGGGCAAACAGTGGATGTAATGCATGCATGTGGACATGACTCGCATATATCCATCTTAATGGCTACAGCAAAAGTGCTTCAATCCATGCAGAAAGAAGTTCCAGGAACTGTAGTGTTTTTATTTCAACCTGCTGAGGAAGGCGCACCAGGAACAGAGGAAGGGGGCGCACCATTAATGATCAAGGAAGGCGCACTAGACCAACCCAAAGTAGAAGCGGTATTTGGATTACATATTGAAGCAGAATTGCCTGTGGGAAATCTATATTACAAAGAAGGGGCATTTATGGCATCCTCAGATTGGTTTACTATTAAAGTAAATGGCAAAGGAAGCCATGGCTCACAACCTTGGGGTGGTGTTGATCCAATTGCATCTGCTGCACAAATTATAGAAGGACTCCAACATATTGTAAGCAGACAAATGAACTTAATAACAGCACCCGTAGTCATCACCGTAGGAACAATTAAAGGCGGTGTACGTTCAAATATCATTCCCGAAACTGCCGAACTAACTGGAACCATTCGTACCCTTGATTCAAAAATGCAAACCGAAGTGCATGAAAGAATTAGAAATACAGTAAAACATATTGCAGCAAGTTCAGGCGCAACTGCTGATGTAACCATTGATACAAAAACCTTGGTTACTTATAATGAACCTAGTTTGGTGAAAAAAACATTACCCTCCCTATTTAAAGCAGCAGGTGCAAATAATGTTTTTGAAACCACATGGCAAACCGGCGCGGAAGATTTTTCATTTTTTAGTGCAAAAGCGCCAAGCTTCTTTTTTTACCTAGGTGCATTACCTGCAGGTAAAAATCCAAAAGACGCAGCGCCACATCATACACCCAATTTTTATATTGACGAATCCGGATTTACAGTTGGCGTTAAAGCCTTTTGTAATTTAGTTTTTGATTATGCAAAAGTGAAATAAATAAAAAATATTTATTTATTATAAACGCGGGCACCAAATAATAAACTTCCAATACGCACCATGGTACTACCCTGTTGTATGGCCAATTTATAATCTGAGCTCATGCCCATACTTAATTGATCAAAATGAGGAATATTTAAAAGCGAACTTGCTTTTTTATAAGTATTATTTAAACTAGAAAATTCATTTTGAACTAGCGTTGCGTCATCAGAAAAAGAAGCCATTCCCATTAATCCACGCAATCTTATATTCGTATAATTTGCTAATCGACCGCTTTGTATCAACTCTAATATAGTCAATTCATCAAATCCAAACTTCGTTTCCTCTGAAGCAATATGCACTTGTAATAACACATCAATGGTCCGATTATTTTTCTGGGCTTGTTTGTTGATTTCAATAAGTAACTTTTCACTATCAACGCCATGAATCAAATATACAAATGGCGCTATGTATTTAACTTTATTAGATTGCAAATGCCCAATAAAATGCCAATGAATATCTTGTGGTAATTGTGCAGCCTTATCCACTAATTCCTGCACGTAGTTTTCGCCAAAATCCTTTTGACCCAATTGGTGTAAATCTAAAATAGCTTGATTGGGCTTCGTTTTACTTACCGCGATTAATTGCACTTTATTAAAGGATAAATAAGTAGTAATTTCTTTGTAAAATTCAATATTAACAGACATCTAAATAAGTTATGCTTTACTTTAAAGGGGATTTACCCTTTGCACAAAAATAGGATTAAAAATAAAACTATTTGGTAATACTTCGCCCAATCACCATTTTTTGAATCTCAGAAGTACCCTCGTAAATTTGTGTAATTTTTGCATCACGCATTAACCTTTCCACATGGAATTCTTTAACAAAACCATACCCGCCATGCACTTGCACCGCTTCAGTGGTTACCCACATAGCTGTATCACTTGCATGTAGTTTTGCCATGGCAGCGGATAAAGTATAATCCATTCCATTGTCCTTTTCCCATGCTGCATGATAACATAAAAATCTGGCTGTTTGTATACGGGTGGCCATTTCGGCTAACTTAAATTGAATCGCTTGATGTTCGTGTATTGGCTTACCGAATGATTGTCGCTGTTTACTATATGCCAATGCTAATTCATAGGCGCCACTGGCAATACCTAATGCTTGTGCTGCAATTCCTATTCGCCCCCCATTCAAAGTTTTCATTGCAAAGTTGAAACCAAAACCATCTGCACCAATTTGATTTTGTTTTGATACCACCACATCCGTAAATGAAACGGCATGTGTGTCACTGCCACGAATACCCATTTTATTTTCCTTAGGCCCTACCGTTATACCCGGCGTATTTTTTTCAACAATAAATGCGTTAATGCCTTTGGGCCCTTTACTAGCATCGGTTTGCGCCATCACTAAGTAAACTGAAGCACTTGATCCATTGGTGATCCAATTTTTAACACCATTCAAAATAAAATGATCCCCTTTATCTACCGCAGAAGTGTGCTGATGTGTTGCATCGCTTCCCGCTTCAGGTTCACTCAATAAAAAAGCGCCTAAATACAATTCCCCATCTTTTTTACCCTGAGCTAATGGGGTTAAATATTTTTGTTTTTGTATATCATTTCCATAATGTTCCAAACCCCAACATACCAAACTATTATTCACGCTCATACAAACACTCACACTCGCATCAATTTTTGAAATTTCTTCCATCGCTAATACATAGGATACCGTATCCATTCCTGCACCACCAAATTCAGGTGCAGTCATCATACCTAAGAAACCTAAATCCGCTAATTGTTCAATTTGATTTTTGGGAAATTTTTGTTGCTCGTCTCTTTCAATAACTCCAGGCAAACATTGTTGTTGTGCAAATTCACGCGCAGCCTTTTGAATCATTAATTGCTCTTCCGTTAATTTAAAATCCATATACAAAATTTGTATAAAATTACGCTAACAATTGTTAGTATAAAAATTTATTTTTGTACTTTATTTAATATTAATTGGGCTAAAACAGACTTGTCCTGCTCATTCATAATTGCGGTACTATCCTGTCTAAAATGACGCTTAAATGCCAACTTTGCAGCTGTTGTATCCTTAATATCATACCCCACTAAATTAAGCGCTAAAGGGATAGATAAACCAGAAGGTAATTGTATGGTGGCATCTGGATTAAACCAAACCCCATATCCTTTTTTTGCTAGAAATTGCCATGGGAAATTGATGTTAGGATCTACTTTACGTTTAGGTGCTATATCTCCATGACCAATAAAATTCGCAACAGGAATTTCAAACGTACTTTTAAGCTTTTCTAATAAAGTTAATAAGCTATTTATTTGTGCTGAATCAAAGGGTTCTTTGCCATTGTTATCTAATTCAATTCCAATAGAACTGGAATTTATATCTATATTATTTCCCCATTTTGAAATACCAGCATGCCAAGCCCTGAAATAATCATTTAGCATATGATATATGGTACCGTCCTTACCAATCACATAATGCGCACTCACCTTACTTCGCTCTAATGTAAATGTTTGTAAAGTTTGTTCACAGGAATCTTGTGCAGTATGATGAATAATTACAAAATTTGGTTTGCGCAAATTAAAATTGGTAGTGCCTACCCATTTCGCTGCTTTTGTTAATGAATCAACGATCTGCATGCCTGGATTTAACTTTAAAATGGCAACTAATTCCTTAGCTCTCGCTTTATAAAATCGATTTGTTTTTGCATATTTGAAATTAGTACAGGCCAATAAAGTGAATACAAAGAATGTAATAATAGCAAAATATAAATTTGAGAATTTACTTTTCATATAGATAGATAAAATTGATCTGAAAAATTATTTGAAACCTAAGACAAACTTGACTGAATCCTTAATTTAAATTTAATCCACACTTGGCTCTTGCTGACTTAAGCAATGAAAGCTACCTAAACCCCAAATAATATCCGTTGAATCAATCCCAACTACTTGACGCGTTGGAAAACAAGATTGTATTATTTGCATTGCCTTATCATCCTTATCACACCTAAAAGTGGGAACAATTACATGGCCATTACTTATATAAAAATTCGCATAGGAAGCTGGAAGCATTTGTTCCTCATAAATAACATCTGCAGGCATTGGCAATTCTACAATATTTAATTGTTTGCCATTCAACAAACGCATTTGTTTGAGCTCCTTCAAGTTTTGTTGTAATAATTCATGATTATCTGACAAGACATTATCTTCAATAACTGTAATAACAGTATCCTCATTTACAAAGCGGACGGTATCATCAATGTGTCCGTCGGTATCATCTCCTACAATACCATCAGATACCCATAATACTTGATCCATACCATAGTAATCACACAAATATTTTTCAATTTGCGATTGATTTAAATGTGGATTTCTATTGGAATTTAACAAACATGATTTTGAGGTCATGATTGTACCAGCACCATTAAAATCTACAGATCCTCCTTCCATAATTATTTCCGGATAAAAAACTGGCAAATTCAAAGCCTTCGCAATATTTGTTGGCATTACATCATCTAAATCATAAGGCGGATATTTACCACCCCATGCATTAATATTCCAATCAACAATTGCTTTTTTATCCTCAGGATGATTGCGAATTAAAAAGGAAGGTCCATGATCGCGACACCAAGCGTCATTGGAAGGATGTAAATAAAAAGTCACTTTAGTTAAATCAACACCTGCTAATTGCAACATTTTATTTGCAGAATTGCGCATTTTTTCATCTACGACATTAATACAAACACGTTCCGTTAATGCAACCACTTTAACAAACTCCGTATAAGATGGATAAATACTTGCAATTTTTCCAGGCCAGCTTTCCTCCTTATGTGGCCAGGTTAACCATATTGCATCATGTTTAGCAAATTCGGCTGGAAAATAATAGCCCAATGATTTTGGTGTTACCCCATCACCCATTTTCCTTAATTCGTTTAAATGATTATTCTGCATCATCAATATATCGTTTAGTAATGGGTTCATAAGAATCAATACGACGGTCACGTAAAAACGGCCAATGTGTTCGATAACTGTCCGATTTTTCAGTATCAATATCTATTACAGCTACTTCTTCATTATCATGTGATGCTTTAAAAAGTAAAGTTCCAAATGGATTACTTACAAATGAACCGCCCCAAAATTTCATTGCACCTGCTTGTTCTAAACCAACCCTATTCACACTAATTACTGGAACGCCATTCGCAACTGCATGACTGCGTTGTATGGTTTGCCAAGCGTTATATTGCTCCGTATTGGTTGCTTCATCCTGTGATGTTGCCCATCCAATAGCGGTTGGATAAAATAACATTTCCGCACCCATTAAACTAGTAATACGAGCTGCTTCAGGATACCATTGATCCCAACATATTAAAACACCAATCGTTGCAAATTTTGTTTTGAAAACTTTATATCCCAAATCACCTGGCGTAAAATAAAATTTTTCATAGTAAGAAGGATCGTCAGGAATATGCATTTTCCGATACTTACCTAAATAAACACCATCTGCATCTAAAACCGCTGTTGTATTGTGATAAAGCCCTTCTGCTCTTTTCTCAAATAAAGAAGCAATAATTACTACGCCTAATTCTTTTGCTAATGCCGCTAAAGTATTAGATGTTTCTCCTGGTATAGGTTCTGCTAATTTAAAATTATCATAGGATTCAACATCGCAAAAGTATAAGGAAGAAAATAATTCTTGTAAACAAATAATTTGAGCGCCCTGTTTTGCAACTACCCTAATTTTTTCAATTGCCTTTTGATTGTTCGCAGTTTTATCTGCATCGCACGACATTTGTATAATTCCTACTTTTACGATTGCCATATAAAATGAATTAAATTATTGAATCAAAATTACGCATCCCCAACAACTTTTGCGTTATAAATCCTTCCGCATATTCCACCCCAATTTGATGCCCTAATTCCTTGGCCCTGCTTTTTATAAATTCGATGAATGCAGCACCGGATATAAATGTTTCTGGTTCCGTTGAATTTGGATCATAAAATTGAGAAGTATGGGCCATGATGGACTCCATTTTCTTTTCCATAAAAGCACTTATGTCCACTACAAAATTAGGCGCTAATGATTTTGATTGTATATAATGAAAAACTTGGTTGGGTCTCCATGGCAATTGGACTTGCCCATTATGCGTACTTTGTATTTTAACCAACCCTGCTAAAAAAGAAGCTGTCTCCACCAACTGCGATGCGCGCGCATGATCTGGATGTCGATCATCCACTGCATTACATAAAATAATAGCGGGTTGGTAACAACGAATTATTTCAATGATCGCAAATTGATTTTCTTTGTTATTTTCAAAAAAACCATCAGGCATACCTAAATTTTCGCGAACGGCTGCACCAATAATTTGACTCGCCAATTGCGCCTCCTTTAACCGTTGCGAACTATTACCTCGGGTGCCTAGTTCCCCTTTGGTTAAATCGATAATGCCCACTTTTTTACCTTGGGCAACTGCCGATAAAAGCGTTCCGCCACAACCTAGTTCAACATCATCCGGATGTGCACCAAAAGCAAGTATATCTAGTTTTTGCATTTATCTTTTAATTGTATTCAAAGTTACGCCTTGATGTAACCAAATCGTATACAAAACTTTGAAAATTTTATAATACCAATGAACTTATTATTCAACCTTATTCACCCAGTAAACAAAATGCTAATTAATGACAAAAAACCCTCTCTTACTAGGTAAGAAAGGGTTTAATAATTTATAAAAAAAGCTTTTTTATTGGGCTATTTTTTCTTAGCGTAACGCTTATTGAATTTATCAATACGTCCAGCTGTGTCCACCAACATGTTTTTACCAGTGTAAAAAGGATGTGAAGTGTTTGAAATCTCCAATTTGATAACTGGATATTCTTTTCCGTCTTCAAATAAAATGGTTTCTTTAGTTTGTGCTGAAGATTTACCTAAAAAAGAGGTACCGTTACTCATGTCCTTGAACACTACAAAACGATACGATTCTGGATGGATACCTTGTTTCATTATATATGATTTTTAAGGATGCACGGTTTTTGCCGTACAATTTATTAAATAGGTTGCAAATTTAGGTAAAATCAAGGGTTTAGCCAAATTTTAGCGGCTAAAAAGGCCTAACGCCAATTACTTCATATTGATATACTGAAGCGGTAATCCAAGGTTTCCAGCCCTGCAGGCCGCTATAACATCCTGTAAATCATCAATTTTCTTACCTGTTACGCGAACAATATCATCCATTATAGCTGCCTGTACCTTAAGTCCACTGTCCTTGATCAATTTTACTACCTTTTTGGCGTCTTCTTGTTTTAAGCCATTACGAACTGGGACATCCTTTTTGAAAATTTTGCCGCTTGGATAGGCATCTTTTGAAAAATCAAAAGCCGACGGATCAATTCCTTGTTTCATGGAACGACTTATTACCACATCAATTATTTGTTGAATTTTCATATCTGATTCAGATTCCAATTTAATCAAATATTCTTTTTTGTTTAAATCAATCACTACATGATTGCCTTTAAAATCAAATCGATTGGTGATTTCTTTTTTTACAATATTAATCGCATTATCTAATGTCTGAATATCAACGGAACTTGCAATGTCAAAGGATGGCATAAAATATAATTTAAGATTTTTGAATGTTTTTCGGGAACCAGCTTTTTGATTTAACTAAGAATACAATACCTAATATAATTAAAATAACTGATATTAATTCAGCTTGTGTTGGTTGAAATGGCAAAAAAGTATATTTATTATTTACCCTTATTTTTTCAACAAAAAAACGTTCGCCCCCAGCAAAAATGAAATAGATCCCTGTGATAATTCCTGGTTGGGTAATTTTTTTGCGAAATATCCAAACAATCAAGAATAAAATGAACATGATAATGATTTCATAAAAAGTGGTTGGATAAACCGCCTCAGGTAATTGATTACAATAATTTCCAACACATCCTGGAATAGGCACACCTGCATTTACCACATTATGCGGATAATGATAGGACCAAATCCAATCTGGTAACCAGGCAAAAGGATTAGGTGCTGAATTAACAATTCCCCAGTCTCCATCTCCGCTAATATGACAACCAATACGACCTGCTGCATAAGCAAATAACATGGTGGGTGCCATTGCATCTGCAAAATGGATCACACGCATATTATATTTACGAATAAATATAATAATTGCTATCGTAGCCAATATTAATCCCCCATAAAAAGTAAGTCCGCTGAATGAAATTAATGACCCCCAAGGATCAAGCATTAACTCATCTAAATTCTCCAAATTGTGAAAAATTTTCGCACCCAAAAATCCCCATAAGGCTGCTTGCAAAACTATATCACCTACCCTGTCATGCGGCCACAGCAATAGTTTACGCGTTTCTGGCTTTGCTAATTTTTCTTTGTCTTTTTCCTTCCATTTAAAATATGCCAAAATTGCGCCAACCAAAATACCTGCACCCATATTACCTTGTAATGACAATATAAAAGCCTGCGTATTATTTAAAGCATCCGCAATGGTAAATGCCCCAATAATTTTATAACCAAATAAAAATCCAAAGAAAAAACTAGTTAATAATTCACTCAAACTAGCAGGAGCTCCAATAATAATTGACTCCTCCGTAGGTGTAAATTCACCCAAGGATTCCTTTCGCTTTAATTCAGCGTATAAAACAAATCCTGAAGCCACAAAAGCAATGGCTACAAAAAATCCAAATGAATTAACGAGTCTAAGTCCGTTTAATTTTACACCAAATAAATCGTCAATTAAATAATACAGATTGGGATACATGCTTGATTATGATTATAGATTACAATGTTACTTAGAATATTTGATTTATGTATAAAAAAAGGGCCACACTAGAAAGTGCGGCCGTATTTACTAACCCATCTAAAAACAAAAACCATTTAATATTTTTATTAATTACAATGTTCTTGAAAAACACTAATTAAATGTTGTGCGATCACTTGAGCCGGTCTTCCTTCAATTTGATGTCTTTCGATAAAATTTACCAATTGACCATCTTTGAATAAAGCAATTGCTGGTGAAGAAGGAGGATAAGGTAAGTGCATTTGTCTTACTTTATTAACTGCTTCGATATCAAAACCTGCAAATGTAGTAGTGATTTTTGTTGGTTTACTCGTTGCATTTGCGACTGCCATTAAAACACCTGGTCGACAAGCACCTGCAGCACAACCACAAACTGAATTTATAACCACCAATGTTGTTCCTTGATTATTTATTGCAGTTTCAACTTCAGCAGCTGTTGTTAAATCATCAAATCCATTATCAACTAATTCTGCTTTCATTGGTAATACAATCTCTTCAGGGTACATATCTTCTACTATTTGTACCAAAATTAGGGATTTTAGAAATCCCCTACAAATTTGTTTTCGAGACATTTTGGCACTTAATAATAAGATAACATCCGTTTAAACGGCCAAAAATGGTAGAAAAAGGGCTATTTTAAGGCTATTAGCGTAGATATCCGAGGATCTTAAGCATGCTTTGTGCAGATTGCTCCTTGGCATAAACCCAGTCCACCAGCTTACCAGTTTTTGGGTCTTTTTCGACAATCACATGCTTAGGTGAAGGTATCAAACAATGCTTAATACCTCCGTAACCGCTAATTTGATCCTGATACGCACCTGTATGGAAAAATCCAACATAAAGTGGCACATTATTTTCTTCGATTTTATCCTCCTTTAAATCGTTCTTTAACTTTGGTAGGAACACTTCATTAATATGTTCTTCGGAATCATAATAATCATGACTATCACATGTTAACCCACCCAATACGACTCTTTGATAATCATTCTCCCATTTATTCACAGGCAACATCAAAAACTTTTCACCGATTCCCCAAGTGTCTGGCAAAGTGGTAATGAATGAAGAATCAATCATATACCAACACTCTCTATCATTTTGTTTCTTTTGCGCCAACACTTTATAAATGTGTGCCATGCTCTCACCTACTGTGAAACTACCAAACTCCGTATAAATATTTGGCATGGGTACTTTTGCCTTGTTACATGCTTTTTTAATATTGGAAACAATTTCATTGATCATGAATTGATAATCATATTCAAATCCTAATGAATGTTTAATTGGGAACCCACCACCAATATTAATTGAATCTAATTCAGGACATATCTTTTTAAGTTGACAATACAAGTTGATAATCTTGTTTAACTCAGACCAATAATAAATATCATCCTTGATGCCCTTATTTAAAAAGATATGCAACATTTTTAATTGGAACTTATCTTCATAACCTTCAATTTCGTCTACGTAAAATTCTAAAATATCTTTCGCTCTTATCCCTAAACGAGAAGTATAAAAAGGAAAACTTGGTTCTTCCTCGGAAGCCACTCTAATACCTAGCTTGAAAGGCTGTTTGGTATTTCGTTTGTAAAATTGTAGCTCCTCCACATTATCTAACACTGGGATCACATTTTTAAAACCAGTATTAATTAGTTTTGAGATACGACTCGTATATTGCTTTTGCTTGTAGCCATTGCAAATAATAAATATATCCTTGTTTATTTTGCGACGTTGATACAGTCTGTTAATGATATCAATATCATATGCGAATGAAGTTTCTAAATGAACATTTTGCTTCAATGCTTCTTCTACAATAAAAGAAAAGTGAGAACTTTTAGTACAGTAACAATAAAAATATTCCCCAGTATATTTGTGTTTTTTAAAAGCAGCGGCAAACATTTGCTTCGCTTTTTTTATTTGCATGCCAATTTTTGGCAAGTATGTTAACTTTAAAGGCGTCCCGTGTTTTTCAATAATCTCTTTTAAATCCACCCCGTTAAATTGTAAATAACCATTATCATCCACTTCAAATCCTTCTTGCGGAAAATGGAATGTTTGATTCACCAAGGAAGTGTAGGTATTGTTCATTTCTTACGCAATTGTTTATGGGTTAAAATTCAGGAAACAAAAATAGTTCTTTGAACGGATATTGCGCCTGATTTTTGAGAGTAAATTACCCCGGGGCTACTAGCTAGAAATCAAAAGCCCCCTCCGAGTATCGGAGGGGGCTTAAAATCATAAGAGAAAAGTTTTTGAGCCTTTATATTTTATAAAAGGTGAAAAAACAAAAGCCCCCTCCATAAGATGGAGGGGGCTCAAAATATCATTAAGAAAAAACTACTTAACTGATTGTACAATTTTTTTGAAAGTCTCTGGCTCATTCATTGCTAAGTCAGCTAATACTTTACGGTTCAAATCAGAACCTTTCTTAGCTAACAAGTTAATGAATTGGCTATAAGTAAGTCCTTCCTCACGCACTGCAGCATTAATACGCGCAATCCATAAAGTACGGTACTCACGCTTTTTAATTTTACGACTTACAAATGCATAAGTTAAACCTTTCTCTAATACGTTTTTGGCAACGGTATATACGTTTTTACGCTTACCATAGAAACCTTTTGCTTGATCTAAAATCTTTTTTCTTCTTGCTCTAGATGCAACGGCATTTTTTGAACGTGGCATAGTTAATATTTTTTTGAACCCTGTTTATCTAATAAGATGTAATTCGGATTCGGTTAATTTAAATGTTTTTACTCACTGGGAATTAATCGGATACTACCCTTTTAATCTTAAAAGACGAAGTACAAAGTCCTT
>JBIIRW010000089.1:0-5936 GCA_044341385.1 Sediminibacterium sp.
TTGCCTGATGGTGTAACGGTAGCACAACTGTTTTTGGTGCAGTTTGTCTTGGTTCGAATCCAGGTCAGGCAACCAAAGAAATAAGAAGCCGTCCCGATTTATCGGGGCGGTTTTTTTATTACACGAATGAGTGGATCAAGCTTGCTTGGAGCCACGAATGAGTGAAATAAAAAAAAGCAGTTCATTGAACTGCTTTAAGGCTTCTTTATTTTATGCTGGGATTTCCCTAAATAATAGGATCACCGAGCAAAGCGAGGTAATCCTATTGTACTATATTATTATGGGATATTTTAGGATCACCGAGCAAAGCGAGGTAATCCTATTATGCGTTATAAGTAATTGTTTTCTAATAACTTACTAAATTTAACAGGGCTAACCCCTGTTCACCAATATCTCATCAAATAATTTATTAACCACATCTACCAAAGATGTCAATTTTAGATTGTAAATTCATGAAAAGAAACTAAAAATGAACGAATTTAAAAACAATAAAACAGGAGTAGATCCACTTAAAATGGTAAAAATATTATTTAAAAAAATGAAAGTCACTTTTACTTTCATATGCTTAATCCCAGTATTTCTGATTTTGTTTGCATGCAAAAAAGAAAATACAAATTCAATAAACCCAATAAGTATAAACACTGAACCCACGATTGAATTTGAAACAATTGTAAATAATTATGAAATAATCTGGGGAATGGACTTTCTTCCTAATGGAGATTTAATTTTTGGCGAAAAAAAAGGAAAATTATACATAAAGAAATCTAATTCTAATGAAATCATTGAGATTACCGGACTACCCTCCATTAAAGCATCTGGGCAAGGAGGATTATTGGATGTTAAAGTTGATCCTTCCTATAAAGATAATGGTTGGATATACATAAGTTTTACAAGTAGTGACCCTTCTAGCAATTTAAAATTGAATAGATTTAAGATTTTAAATTCAAAAATTGTTGAACTTCAAAACTTATTCACAGCTACAGGCCCTAGTGGTCATAATGGTAGTAGGATTGTTTTTGATAAAAAAGGTTTTCTATATTTAAGTATAGGTGAAGGCCCATCCACTGGAGGAGGTTCTGCAAACACGAATAAAAATGCATCAGATCTAAATTCGCCATGGGGCAAAATACACCGATTTAATTCAGATGGCTCCATCCCTAGCACCAATCCATCTTTTAATGGAAATATAAGTTCAATTTTCACAATCGGTCATAGAAACCCCCAAGGACTTACATTGAATCCCAAAACAGGTGATGTGTGGGAGTCAGAACATGGACCTATGGGTGGTGATGAAATAAATATCATTTCAGCCAAAAGCAATTATGGTTGGCCAGCTTTATCCTTAGGTAAAAATTATGATGGAAGTACCATATCAAAAAATCATGATGCTGAAGGAATTCAAAAACCAGTTTATGCATTTATACCTTCCATTGGCACCTGTGGTATAACTTTCATCAATGGAACTAAATTTAAATCATGGAGTGGTGATTTAATTGTATCAGGTTTGGCATCTCAGAAATTACATAGATGTATTGTAAAAGATAATCAGATAATTAAGGAAGAAATTATTTTAAAAGATAGCGGAAGAGTAAGAAATGTTATTCAAGGACCCGATGAGTCACTTTACGTTTCCGTTGAGGGACCAGGAAGAATAATTAAAATAACAGCAAGATAAAATTATATAACGCGGTTATTTTCAAATATATAAGTTAACTGTTCTATGCTGGGATTTACCTCATTGTAGGATTACCGAGCGAAGCGAGGTAATCCTACCCTTTCAACGTATTTATACGCAAATACCTAGTTGCCAAGTTTATTAATATGCATGGAGTAATAATATTAATAAAATAAAGTTGCCCTTTCGGGCAACTTGCAATATCTTTATATTGAAAGACGATTCAAAAATTAGAAAACTTGTTTTCTACAAAGATTACTACGATGTATTTATAAAAAATCAAAGACCTAGAGTACAAACAAAAATCTTCTGGACTATTACATTAATTGAAAATGTTGAAAAGGTTCCTTCAAAATATTTAAATTACATAATAGGGTCTGACGGCGTATTTGAGATAAGGATACTTACAAGAAATGATATATTTAGAATATTTTGCTTTTTTAATAAACAAAATGAATTAGTTCTTATAAACGGATTCCAAAAGAAAACTCAGAAGACGCCTCAAAATGAAATAGATAAAGCATTAAAAATAAAATATGATTATGAAAACGAAAAAGAATATTACCACCCTTGATGAAATGATTGATAAGCATTATGGGAAAAAAGGTACCAAAAAAAGAGTCGAATTTGAAAAAGGATTCGAAAATTTTAAAATAGGCGTAATGCTTCAACAAGCCAGACTTAAAAAAGGAATGACACAGGAGCAACTAGCTAAAAAAGTGGGCACCACTAAGTCCTATATATCAAAAATAGAAAATGATGTTAAGGAAGTACGTATCTCAAGCCTTGAAAGAATAGTAGAGATTGGCTTGGGCGGTAAGTTGGAATTGAAATTAAAATTATAACAAGCGCGAACAATGAACATTAAACAAAAAATTGGCATTAGCTATTTAGTGGCCTTATCAATAACTATCTTCCTTGCAATAATTGATTCCGACCCGATTATGAGCTATATCAGCATGGCAAAAGATATACTTTTCATGTCCTGTATCATTTGGATTTTAATTATCTTAGTGTATGCTAGTATTTATCAATTCAGCATCCTTACAAAAAGAGCATTGACAAAATCAAAAAACTAATCCCCATGAGAGAATCATTTTTAATTATATCCTTAGGTATTAATATTTACTTAATGTTCAAATCACTAGAACTAACTCGAATGTTGTATAATAATGCAATCATTGACCTCCCAACAAAAAGAAGCTTTACCCTACTTTCTATCGTAATACCGATTTGGGGTTATATTACCACTTACCGTAAATATAAAAGAAGCTTGACGCGCTTTTAAGTCGATTGATGCTTAAATCAGAATTTTCACTGCTTGACGCGCTCTTAATTTCCAAGCACCTGCTTCAAAAACCCACACATAAAATATTTTTAATTTTATAGGGGCTATTTTAGGATCTGTAGAAGTGACTGCATTAAATGTGTGACGCACATAACCAATATTTCCTTCCACCTCAACCGTTTGATCTGCAATATTGATGGTTACAAAATCACTCTTCCCATTCACCATATTCGCTATGAAAGTTTTTTGATCTTCAACAGCACCCGCCGAATGCCCATAAGATAACTTTGGTGATGTTAATGCATAAAAAGTGGATTCATTAGGATCAATCAACGTTAATCTAAACTGCTCCAATGTTTCATTTAATTTTTGTTCTTTTTTCTCCTGTGCTTGTGCACCAAATACAACAAGGCTTAATAATATTGCGAAAGTAAATTTGATAAATTTCATTGTGCTGATTTTAATTGAATTGGAAAGTTAATAAAAATTAAAAGAACTACAAATAAAATAGGGCACAAAACTGCACCCTATTTATATGTAATATATTATGTTATTAAGTAGCTAATGGCGGCCCTTGTGGAACAAATATTTTTTGTCTTGGTCGTTTATTTTGTGTCCTTGTCGCAGTAAATGTAGCTGTCCTATATTCACCCATATGAATATTACCAGACATGGTTTCACCTGCCACTGTACCAGAAAAAATATAGGTTAAATTATCAGCCGCCTGACGCTCTTGACTTTTTAACTTTATCTCATTACCCTCAATGGTACCAACACACTCACGTGTTGAAAAATCACCTTTATGACTTCCTTGCAACCAATTACCATCCTGGGTCAATGTAATTTGATGTGCAGATTTACTACTAAAAAATTGGATATCAAATTTCCAAGACCCTGTCAATGAAACAACTGGCGCTTTTAAATCATTATTTTTAGCCGTCCTTGTTTGTGACATAAAATTATATACACGTTCAGCCACTTGTTCAGCCTCCCCTGGCTGCATTTGCCCTGTAGTAATGTTTATACCCGTAATATTATCCTTACTCATACTTCCTACTGCAATACGCGGCTTGTTTCGGCCAAATTCCTCTGCCACTTCCTCCCCTGTAATATTAAATTTATTGGGATCCCAATTGATTCTTAATACGGGCGAACGATTCGAGTAGGAAACGGGCTCAAATACGGAAGTACTGATTCCTGATATTTTAGTGACTCTTTTTGAAATCAAATCCAACCAGGACAACCATGTTTTCCATTCTTGTTGGTGATCCCTTGTTGTCCATGCTTGCACAGCAGCTAGCATCCCTAACATTTCCTCACGACCCACTTTATTATCACGACAAGGTCCATGATGTGGTGCACTTGCTTGCCATGCCGACATCAATATATCCTTTTGACCAATCACAAAGCCAGCACATTGTGGACCGCATATTGCTTTTCCACCACTATAAGCAACCATGTGCGCGCCTCTTTGTAAATGGATATTTGGTATGGTTAAAACTTCAGCTGCGGCATCCACTAAGATGGGTATATTTTGCGCCTTAGTTAATCGAACAATATTAACCAATGATAATGGCGCATCATTGTCTGCAGGATCATCTGCCATAATATAAATCATTGCCGTTTTTTTATTCACTACTTTTACTAATTCCTCTGGTGTATTTACATCAATAATGGTAACACCTATATTACGAATAGAATGATCGTACACGTTTCTTGAGCCCGCAGGTATAATAACTTCCGTTTTTTCGAAGCCCGTTAAATTGGGAATACAAATTAATTTTTCTGGATTACCTCCTGTAACACATGCCGCAGTTACATGTTTCATCCCTGCAGCACAACCTGCTGAAACCAAGGCCCACTCTGCTTGGGTAACTTCTGCAATTTTAGCATGAACTGCATCACCTAACTCATCATATTGCACAAAATTATGCGCTGCGGCCTCCATGGCAGCCCGAACTTCAGGTCGTTCAATAGATCCACCAATGATGGTAAATGTTCCTCTACAATTAATTAGAGGCTCAACACCTAATGATCTGAAAATATTTTCTCCAGTTTCTACTGCAGAAACAGTTGATTCGGAATTACCAAATAACCGCGAAGGAATTGCAGCCGTTAAAGGAAGCAGCGATAAACTTTTTATAAGATTTCGTCTTTTCATAGATTCGGATTTTGAATTAATTGAATATTTTAAGTTTTTAAAATGCTTATGGTAATTTACGAATTAATAAACGAATGATTGCAAAAGCAATCAAATACATGCACCCACATATAGTAAACAATATATTATACCCAATAGTTATATTTCCTAGGGCTTTATAGGTATCCAATAAATAGCCTACTAATATCGGGAATAGTATGCCTCCTATCGCACCAGCCATGCCGCCAATACCTACTACTGAGCTAACCGATTCCTTAGGAAACATGTCAGAAGCCATGGTGAATATATTAGTAGCCCATGCTTGGTGTACTGCAATAACCAAACTTATTAAAGCAACAGCTACCCATACATTCGTAACAAATTGTGCAAGTATAACAGACAACTCTATAATAGCAAAAATGAATAATGCAGTTTGTCTTGCATTTAATACGCGCCAACCTTTCTTAATCAAATGTGATGATAAATACCCACCCATTACACTTCCGATGGTCGTAGATGCATAAATAATCATCAACTCAATACTTGGTTTTTTTAAATCAATTTGAAAAGTGGTTGCAAAATAGGAAGGCAACCAAAATAGAAAAAACCAATAAATCGGATCTATTAAAAATTTACCAGTAACATAGGCCCAGGTTTGTTTATAGGAAAATAATTTACGCCAAGGAATATCAATTTTAGTAATGGATTCATTTTGTTGATCTGATTCAATATAAGCTAGCTCAGATTCAGTTAATCTTTTTTGTTTTGCCGGAATTTCATAAAAATACAACCATGCAATTAGCCATACAAATCCTAAGGCCCCTGTAATCCAA
>JBIIRW010000090.1:0-5794 GCA_044341385.1 Sediminibacterium sp.
ATATACGATATGGGTTTCTAGCGCCCATGGTATAAATTTCGGGTCTTGTTTTTGGTGTACCTGGTTTAAAAAGATTTCCTTCAGGAATTGAATAAGAAGCATCTGGATTTATTTTAATACGCAACACTTTTCCTCTTAAATCATTGGTATTACTTGATCCTCTGCGTCCATCATATTGCTCAAACCCAGGACGATTATCTATGGGGCCATAACCCTCTAAAGTATATTTTGAATCTGGTTGATTAAACGGAGTGGTATTATCTCCTGTTGAAATAAATAAAGATCCATCAGGTCCAAAAGTAAGAGATCCGGCGGTGTGACAACAAATATCTCTTGTGGTTGCTACGTCAATAATCTTTTTTTCTGAAGCCATGTCAAGCTTCCCGTTCTTAAATATAAAACGAGATAATCTATTTGCCGCGGTATCTTTTGTCGCATAGAACAAATAAACATAATTGTTTTTTGCATAATTAGGATCGGCTGTAACGCCAATTAATCCTTCTTCCGCATTCACGCCCTTGGCTGTTGTTTTGTGATATACATCTAGCTTAGCTACTTGTGTCACTTTTTTAGTAAGGTGATTATAAAACATCACTTCGCCCTTGCGTTGTACAACTAAGATATCAAAATTAGGAAGGATGGCCATTTCAGTAGGTTCATCAAACATGCCACCAGCTAATACATTTTTTGTAAAACGATCTTCATCAGGAATCAATTGTGATTTTGCTTTTGAATAATCTAGCTTCACATTATTTCCCATCGCATATTTTATACCACCTAAAAGATGTTGCATAAAAAGTGGCTCAGCAAATGATTCATTCGTATGTCCAAGCTCAGTATAAAAAGCCCTACCGCCATCATAATTATGATACCAAGCCATTGGATGGCTATCTCCATGTTTTCCGCCTTCATATGATTTTTCATCAATGCTTATTAGCACCTTAACTTCATTACCTGGTGCTTTTTTAAAATTATACCACTCGTCATATCTTTCCCAAACCGCAGGAAGATGGGCTGTGCTTGGATGTGTATTGTCGTTGACAATTAATTTTGCTGTTTGTTGCTTTGGGTGACTTTGGAAATAGGCACCTACTAATTTTCCATACCAAGGCCAATTGTACTCACAATCAGTTGCTGCATGTATACCCACAAAGCCGCCACCCGCTTGTATGTAACGTTCAAACACAGCTTGCTGTTTATTATCCAAAGCATCTCCGGTGGTACTTAAAAATACAATCGCACTATATTTTTTCAAATTTTCTTCGGTAAAAATTGAAGCATCTTGTGAGGTATCAACCGTGAAATTATTTTCAGTGCCTAATTTTAATAGCGCCAACTTTCCAACCTTGATGGAGCCATGAACAAAAGCTGCTGTTTTAGAAAATACCAATACTCGGTTTTGCGCACCCACTTGCATGGTTATGACAAGTAAAAATGCGATAAAATAGAATTTCATTTGATTCATAATCGTTGTTTGAATTTTTTCTTGAACACCATTGGTTCAAGCCTCAATTTGAAGTATGAATTTAATCATTTTATGACTAATATAACAAGCTATAGGGATGTTATTTATGATTGGCAGGACGCTAGGCGTTTGTCGAGTGAATTATGTTGCTAATGATTGTTAATATTAAATCATTTTTTAAAAAAAATAGCGGCTGCCAATGAATGGAGCCGCTATTTTTAAAGTGTATTTGCTACGCTTTAAAATATTAAAAAAATATTTTATAATCTATGATGATCTGCTTTCCAGTTTTGAATGGCTGCTTTAATTTCTTTGTTAGATAAATTTTCCTTGATCGCGCGATCTAATAAAGCTAGGTATTCGCTATCAGGTGCAAAACGAAGCGCTATAATTTGTGGCAATTTTAATTCTGCAGGAAATAATTTTCCAGTTAAAACATAATGACGCAAGTTTTCTTCGGCACGAATAGCACGGTCCTGTGCTTTTAATGGAAATGTGCGAATGTATATCCATAACACGGCAAAAATAAACGCAGCTAAAGTTAATAAGGAAGCCAAATACTTATTTTCTGGTGTAGCACGGCATAAATAATTGATGGATCCGCCTAACAAGGCGAGTATTGCTAACAGTCCAATGTAATGAAATCCGGGTACTAATTTAGGATGGTTCTTGAAATTTTGTTCTTGCATGTTTGTGTATATTTTATTTGAAAGATACTCTTTTTTTGATTCAAGCTCAGCCAATCTTATTGATAATGCTATCCTTGTTCTGTTGAAAATTTAAAATCCAACTAAGCCAAAGCTTCAAATAATATTTCAACAGGATGTAATGCTATTTTTTTGGCACCATCTTTTATTTGATGTCTACAACTAGTACCTGGTGCTGCAATGATGGTATCGCTTAATTGATTACGGACTGCAGGCAATAAAACCAATTCCCCAATTTGCATGGATAAATCATAATGTTCTTTTTCATAGCCAAAGGATCCAGCCATGCCACAACAACCTGATGGAATAACTTCTACTTTATAATTTTCCGGGAAGGAAAGTATGCTTTGCGTTGGGGCTACTGATGCTATTGCTTTTTGTTGACAGTGACCGTGTAATTTAATGAGCCTTGCGTTTTTAGTAAATGCTTGTGTTTGAATATTCCCTTTGGAAATTTCATTCGCAATAAATTCGTCAATTAAAAAAGCATTTTTAGCTAATGCATTTGCTGATGCTACATTATGATCATCTGCCAAATCAGGATATTCATCTCTGAAAGTAAGAATAGCTGAAGGCTCAATACCAATCAATGGAATTTCATTGGTTACGATGCCACCCAATAGTTCAATATTTTGATTAGCAATTTTTTTTGCTTGTCTTAATAAACCCTTGGAAAGCCAAGCCCGACCGCTTTCTACCTGCTTGGGTAATAAAACCTCATAGCCTAATTTTTCTAATAATAAAATCCCCTTTATTCCAATTTCTGCATCATTGTAATTGGTAAACTCGTCGCAAAACAAGTACACCTTTTTATTTCCTTTGGTGTTGTTCGATTTATAATTTTTTTGGAACCAATTTTCTAAAGTGACTTTTGATATTTTTGGCATGGATCTTTTGATCGCAAACCCTGATAATAATTTAATAACCGATCCGGTGATCACATTACTAATAATAAAATTATACAAGCTTGGAAATAGGGAGGCAAGTTTTGCAGCTGCTGTAAAATTGGCAATTAATTTTGAACGGAACGGCACCCCATTGGCGTCGTAATATTGTTGTAAAAATTCTGCTTTTAATTTAGCCACATCCACATTGGATGGACACTCTGACTTACATGCTTTACAACTCAAACACAAATCCATCACCTCATAAATTTCTTTATGGTCAAAGCGATTTAATTTATCTGAATTGGTTAAAAATTCTCTTAAGATATTTGCCCGCGCCCTGGTCGTATCTTTTTCATTTTTACTTGCCATAAACGAAGGACACATAGTCCCTCCCGACAAATGTGTTTTGCGACAATCGCCAGAGCCATTACATTGTTCGGCATGTTGGAGTATATCCTGTTGGTGGAATCGAAATATGCTTTTGAATTCGGGGGTAAACTGACCAGGGGTATACCTTAACATGCTATTCATGGGCGGGGTATCCACTATCTTATTGGGATTAAAAATATTGTCTGCATCCCATGTGTATTTAACCTTTTTTAATAACTCATAATTTTTTTCACCTACCATTTGTTTTATAAACTCACCCCTTAATCGCCCATCTCCATGTTCACCACTCAAAGAGCCTTGGTATTTTTTTACCAGCGTGGCTACTTCTTGTGCGATGGTTCGAAATAATTCATTTCCTTCCACCGTTTTCAAATTAATAATAGGGCGTAAATGTATTTCACCTGATCCTGCGTGCGCATAATGTACCGCATGTAAATTATGCTTCACTAATATTTCATTAAAATCTCGAATATAATTAGGTAAGTCGGCCACATCCACGGCGGTGTCTTCAATTACGGGCACTGCTTTTTCATCGCCCGGTAAATTTCCTAAAAGTCCTAGACCGGCTTTTCGTAAGGTCCATATTTTTTTTGTGTCTGCGCCAAATAACACAGGGAAGTGATAACCCAAGTCAACTGCACGCATCTCTGCTTCCACTTGATTGGTCAAGTCTGTAATTTCGGCACGCGTTGCTTTTGTAAATTCAATTACTAATATGGCACCAGGATCCCCTTGTACAAAAAATCTATTTTTACTTTGCTCAATATTTTCTTTGGTACATTCTAATATATAGTGATCAATTAATTCACTCGCCGATGGATTGTATTTTAATCCAATTAAGTTAGCGCGTAAAGCTTCGTCAATACTATTAAAGTGCACACATAGTAATCCAATTTCCTTTTCAGGTAAGGGGTTTAAGTGTAATTTAATTTCAGTGATAAACGCGAGCGTGCCTTCCGATCCGGCAATGAGTGAACAAAAATTAAAATCATCTCCACCTGCTGTAAATGGTGCCATATCCACTAATACATCAATTGCATATCCCGTATTTCTCCGCTCCACCGATTTTTTTGGAAACTCTTTTTTTATTTCAACCTGGTTGTCGTAATTACTTAACATGCTTCGCATGCTTTTATATATCGTGCCCTCTAAAGTTGGTAACTCGCACTTTGCATGAAAGTCATCTAATGATAATGCCTTAAAAACAACCTCACTGCCGTCACTTAAAAAAGCAGTTACCGCTAATAAATGTTCACGCGTACTTCTATAGATCACTGAATTAGATCCACAGGAATTATTTCCAACCATACCACCAATCATTGCCCTATTGGCAGTGGAGGTTTCCGGTCCAAAATACAATCCATAAGGTCGTAAGAATAAATTCAACTCATCTCTGATGACACCGGGCTGAACACGAACCCATGATTCTTCTTCATTTAATTCAATGATTTTTGTAAAATGCTTGGATACATCTACTATTATCCCGCTCCCCACTACTTGTCCTGCTAATGAAGTACCCGCCGTTCGAGGTATTAAATTTGTTTTATTTTCTTTGGCAAATTGAATTAAAACTTCAATATCATCTTTTGTTTTTGGAATGGCAACCGCTAATGGCATTTCACGATAGGCCGATGCGTCTGTAGCATAAAGCGTTCGCATGGTGGTGTCGTCGTATAATTCGCCTTGTAGTAGTGTAGATAGCTTTTGTAGTTTGCCCTTCATTTCCCTAATTAATAATGTAGTCTATAGTATGAAGGCAAATTTACTTATTTATTGGGTATCCTGTAAAGGAAAAGCCCAAACTTAACGTGTAAGTTTGGGCTTTGGCCTGAGTATTGCCTGTTTGTTTCAACAAGCGTGAAGTTTTAATTCAATTGCTTCCTATTTTATCCAAACTGCGCCAACGCCAGCCTCCCACAATTGTTTATTTAAAGCAGGGAGTATATTATTTTTTAAGTCAAGTCCTCTTGCTTTTAATGCCTCCCATTTAGGGGTATATTCTTTCAATAAATCAAGTACAGGTTGATTTACTCTTGGAATATCGCTTTCATTTTGATTGACCATAAACATATACTCTGCAGTAAACTTATTTGGGAAATTTTCAACATCATCATACGCTGTTGATTTGCGTTGTATCATATCCTCATCCCATGCTTTTAATAGCTGAACCACCGCATCTCCTTTCGCTTTTACAGCACTGTATTTCTCCTCGGACGGCAAGTTTTTTAATACGCCTTCCAATTGATTTTTACTTTCATATAAATCAAGAATCATGGAATGCATCGTAATAACTTCTCCTTCCATTTGTTTCATTAATGCGTCAAATTCTTTGTAATCATTTTCGC
>JBIIRW010000025.1:0-19953 GCA_044341385.1 Sediminibacterium sp.
AAAACAAAAGCAAGAATAATCCCATATACAGGCTCTAAATTTAAAGTAACATTTAAAGTAAAGGCACTAATATGTTTTAAGGAGGATAGCATTAAATGATTCGCCCAAACAGTACATGCAAGTGCTAATACAATCAGCCAAATCCAATCATTCCATTTGGGTAATACGAATTGATTTTGATTAAGTCCAACTGATCCCAATATAACTAAGGTTAAAAAAAATACCCCTCCCATCATTTCATAAAATTGTATGGTGAAGGTGTCCACTTTATTAGTGACCCCTTTATTGATGACTGAAAATATAGAAGCCAATAGCGCTGAAAATAATCCTACAATAATCCCTGTTCTAAATTTGGTGTCAAAATGAAATATTAGTAATATCCCTATAAAACTGAGTGCACCAATAAATAAATCTCGCCACTTGATGCTAACTTTTTTAGCCAAAGGCTCAATAAGAGATGTGAACATGCTTGTGCTAGAAAAACAAACAAGTGCAATAGATACATTGGCTAATTTAATACTTCCATAAAAGCAAACCCAATGAAGGGCAATGATCGCACCAATGCCAATTAATTTAAATTTTGTTGCAAAATTATAATGATACTTCTGCTGCGTAAAGAAATAAATAAATAGTAAAACAAGAGAAGCAAGTAACATTCTATAAAAAACCAACATCAGACCATTTAACTGAATTAAGAATCCCAAAGGCCCTGTTAGTCCTGCCAAAAAAACGAAAACATGTAATTGAAGTAAAGCCTTTTTAAAAGTTGACACGAATGCGCTTTATTATTTTGATGAATTTCCCTGTACTGGATTGCCATTGCATATTTAATACGCCTAAAATGGCTTCTTTTATAATACCCTTGGTCATTTTACTAGCCCCTATTTTTCGATCCACAAAATTGATGGGCACTTCCTTGATGATAAATCCTAATTTCCAAGCAGCAAACTTCATCTCAATTTGAAATGCGTAGCCTATAAAATTGATGGTACTTAGATTAATGGCATCTAAAACTTTTCGTTTATAACAAACAAAACCAGCAGTTGGATCCTTGACCGGAATCCCAGTAATTAACCTCGTATAAGCAGATCCGCCAATGGAATAAATTTGACGATCTAAAGGCCAGTTTTCTGTACTACCTCCTTTTACATATCTACTTCCTACAGCTACATCCGCACCATTCATGCATGCTTCTGCTAATCGATCTAAGTCATTGGGACTATGTGAGAAATCGGCATCCATCTCAAATATTAAATCATAATCACGCTTTAATGCCCATAAAAAACCATGAATATAGGCAGTACCTAAACCCAATTTGCCCGCTCTTTTTTCAATAAAAATGCGTCCAATATGTTTGGGAATTAATCCTTCCACAATTTGAGCAGTCCCATCTGGAGATCCATCATCCACCACCAATACATCATATTCAGCTGCAAATCCTACAACGGTTTCAATAATAGAAGCGATATTCTCCTTTTCATTGTAAGTGGGTATGATGACTAATTTTTTCAATTCGGGCGTATGGATATAAAAAGAAATTATTTTTTTAAAATACTGCGGTTAAGTATTTCTGTAAGTTTTTGTTTGGTGTGTAAAGCAAAATCCCCCTTCATCATCCAATCATAATATTGGGGTTCGTCTTTAAGCACCTGGACTACGGATTTACCTTTGTGCTTACCGAAATTAAATATTTCTACCCCATTTTCCATAATAAATCGACCTGCGAAGTCCACAATTTGGTCTTCTCCAGTGAATTTAACGATACTTTCTACCGTATTTCCAATATTTGCATACTTTTCCACCTGAGCTTCAAGTACTTCCCAGGTGGCCATGGCATCTGCCTCGGCCGAATGTGCATCCTCCAAATTCTTATTACAATAAAACTTATAAGCAGCTGTTAGGGTACGTTGCTCCATTTTATGGAAAACCTTCTGTACATCCAATAATTGCCTGCTTTCCATATCTGCAGAAATACCTGATCTTAAAAACTCTTCATTTAACATGGGTATATCAAAACGATTACTATTATAGCCCCCCAAATCAGATCCCTCTATGAATTGCTTAATTTCATTCGCAATTTGCTTAAAGCTAGGTGCATCCTTTACCATTTCATCTGAAATGCCATGAATGGCAGTCACTTGTTCCGGTATGTGCATTTCAGGATTAACTAATTTGCGTTTCACTTGCTTTGTACCATCTGGCATTATTTTTACCAGTGCTATTTCCACAATTTTATCTAAGCTCACATTTATTCCAGTTGTTTCAAGATCAATAAAAACAATTGGCTTTGTTAATTGTAAATTCATATTTTTTATTATGGCTCAAAGTTAATCAAACTAATGGTGTAATTAGGGGTAAAAATGCCCTAAAATAACTGATGGAAATTAAGTAAATTTGTGCTGCTAAACGCATAATTATCATGAACTGGATCCCATTAACCGACCTAAATCAGCTGGAAACAATAAAAGATTTATCCTTTACAACACCACAAGTTATACTTAAACATAGCACCACCTGTAGCATTAGCAAAATGGCTTTGGCAAGAATGGAAAGATCAGAAGCGCCTGACGCCATCCAATTTTACTATTTAGACTTGCTGAATTACAGACCAATCTCCAATGCAATTGCTGAAAAATTTAATGTTTACCATGAATCTCCGCAAATTTTATTGATCAAAAATGGCGAATGTACTTATGATGAAAGCCATGGCGGAATTCAAATGGAAGAAATTGTAGAACAAGCAACGCGTTAATATAAAACTAGCAACTTTCAATTACCATTGCGCTTGCACCTCCTCCCCCATTGCAAATTGTAGCAGCACCATATTGTGCTTTATTTTTTTGTAAAATATGTATAAGGGTAACCAATATGCGCGCACCACTACATCCCAAAGGATGACCTAAGGATACTGAACCTCCATGTACATTTACTTTAGTTGGATCTAGATTTAATAAAGAAGTATTCACCAAACCTACTACTGAAAATGCTTCATTAAATTCAAAATAAGAAATTGCCTCTTTTTCAATGCCGGCTTTCGCTAATGCTTTTGGTAATGCCAAGGCAGGAGTCGTGGTAAACCATCGAGGATCTTGAGCTGCATCCGCAAACCCTTTAATGATTGCAATTGGTTTTAATCCCAACTCATTTGCTTTCTTTTTGCTCATCAACAGCAATGCCGCAGCACCATCATTCATGGTGGACGCATTTGCTGCAGTCACCGTTCCTTCTTTACTAAATGCAGGATTTAATTGTGCAATTTTATCAAAATTTACTTTATAAGGCTCTTCGTCTTTATCAACAATAACAGGATCCCCTTTTTTTTGTGAAATGACGACTGGGATTATTTCCTGCTTAAAAAAACCTTGCTCAGATGCTGCTTGTGATTTTTTATAACTTTGAATCGCAAAATCATCTTGTTCCTCTCTTGATATATGATTATCCTTCGCGCAACTATCTGCAAAATTACCCATGGCTACATTATCATACACATCAGTTAATCCATCTTTTGCTAAGCCATCCAACAAACTTACATCGCCATACTTGTTGCCCCATCTTTGTTGCATATTATAAAAAGGAACATTACTCATACTTTCCATTCCACCTGCAATAATCACATCCGCATCACCGAGTAAAATATTTTGTGCAGCAATAGCCACCGATTTCATCCCACTTGCACAAACCTTATTAATTGTAGTACAAATGGCATTATTTGAAAGTCCCGCTTTCAAAGCAGCTTGTCGCGCAGGTGCTTGACCAAGGCCCGCTTGTATCACACAACCCATAATAACTTCGTCAATCATCTCTGGATTTACCCCCGACTTTTCTAATGCACCTTTAATTGCAATAGCCCCTAATTCAGTAGCACTTAAACTACGCAAGCTACCACCAAAGGAACCAATGGGTGTTCTCACAGCCGATATGATATAAACTTCGTTGTGCATGCTTGAAAGAATTTATTAAAAATTAAAAATCTATTCTGCGAGCTCATCTACCACTGCCGCATCCGGTGCTATTTCCACTTCTGGTAATAATCGGATTCCTTCCGCTTCAATAGTGATTCTTTTGCTTTTGTATAAAATGCCCACATTCATTTTAAACGCCTTTTTACTCATTCCAAAAAAAGCATAAATCTCATCGGGATTTGATTTATCATGATAAGGTAAAAAATTGCCGTGTGATTTTAGCAATCTAACAATCGTTGATTTATCATCATCTAATTTTTCAACCCCTTGCTTGCCAATACCAATATCTAATTTATTCCCTTCTCTTATTTTTTTAACAAACGCTTCTTGAATAAATTGCCCAATATGCAAATGTGTGAAAACTTCATTTTTATATACCAAACCTTGATGTACTTGATTCACAATTACTACATAACCTAAATCAGATTCACGATATACTTGCACACTCACTTTTTCCCCTTCTTTAACCGTTAAATTATCATTACTAAGTTGGTTGTCAATTTTTTCAGTAGCAGCAACACGTCCTGTTTGTTTATCAATGTACAATTTAACTAAATACTTGCCGCCCAAACGCATGCTAGATAGTTGTTGCGAAACAGGAACAAATAAATCCTTCATTAATCCCCAATCCATAAACACCCCTTGCTTAGTTACATCGACTACCTTTAAAGCAGCAATTTCGCCCACTACTGCAAAAGGTTCCTGTGTAGTCGCTACTAAACGATTATCAGAATCATGATAAATGAAAACACTAATTGTATCGCCTATTTGTAAACCTGAGGGTACAAATCTTTTGGGAAGTAAGATACCCTCTTCGCCATCATCCATATAAAATCCAAAGTCAACCTTTCGGTCCACGCGTAGGAGATTAAATTGACCTACATTAACAGTTGACATAAGTTTATATTTAAATAATTAAAATAATTCAGGTTGTTGTTCATCCGTTTTACTACCGGCTTTTTTCTCCCATTCCATTTCTACCGACTTCGTAAAATCAACCAATTTAGTTCCAATGGCTTTCCAACCCATTATATCCACCATTTTGTTCACTTTAAATTTGGCTTTTCTTACTTGTGCCCCTCTTCCAGTATGAACTACTAATATCGGATCCTCTGCAGTAGTAATCGTTTCCAAATAATTCCCATTTCCTTCTTTTATAAAAGTAAACGGTGTTTTTAAAGTGGTGGTTTCTATTTTAAACCTTTTAATATTGAACTGCAATTTTTCTTTGTCAAGATATACTGCAGTAATGATCTTTTCAGGATTAAACTTTTCAATGAACACTACTTTTTCTGGATCAAAACGCTGTGTTGGTTCCGTATCCGTTACCTCGTAATTACCATCACTGGTTACCACCAAAACCTTTTCGTCCTCAAAGGTACCTAAATAAATACCCTTTTCCTCAGTATTAAAACGACCAAACTTGTCATCAAACCATAATTTGCGACCCATAAGGGTGCTTTTACCCGCTTCCTTCAATTTTACCGACTTGATGGGATACTTGGTTATTTGATTCCCCACACTACTTCGGCCCTTCACTTCCAATTCATCAAAATAAAATTCAAGTTCTTTAATACGCGCGGTACAATTAGGACTTAAAATAATTTTTACCGATTCTGCTTCTCCATTTGCATTCACAGATAAATAATGCACCCTGGATTTATCTGCTGATTTTGTCAAAGGATATTCTTTGTCTCTTGTGATACCTGTCACATTAAATCTTTTGGCATAACTAATTCCAGTAGCGCCATCCACATACATCATATTATAGGTCGTACGCTCATCGTTTTTCTGGAATACTGCTGCATGTAAAATATCCTTACCTATAAATACCTTATCGGATACTTTAACCACTTTCATGATACCGGACTTCGCAAAAGCAATGATATCATCATAGTCGGTACAGTCACAAAGGAACTCATCTTTCTTCAAACTAGTTCCCACAAAACCTTCGGCGCGATTAATATATAATTTGGTATTGGCAATGGCAACGTGCTTCACTTGTATGGTATCAAATTCTTTTATTTCCGTTTTACGCTCCTTACCCTTACCATATTTTTTCAATAACCCTTCATAATAATTAACCGCATAATCGGTTAAATTAGCCAAGTTATTTTTTACCACTTTAATTTCATCCTCAATTGCTTTGATTTGTGCAATTAAATCATCGATATCTAATTTATAAATACGACGAACGGGTTTGTCAGTCAATTTTAATAAATCAGTACGTTCTATGGGTTTTTTAAATTTCTTTTTAAAAGGAGTAAACGCATCATCAATCGCATCAATCACCTTATCCCAGGTCATATGTTTTTTCTCTAATTCTTTGTATATTTTTTCTTCAAAAAATATTTTCTCCAAACTAGTGAAATGCCATTTATCTTCTAATTCTTTTAATAATATTTGCAATTCCGCTTGCAACAAACCTTTGGTATGATCAACGGAGTGCCTTAGCAAATCAGATGCACCAATAAATTGTGGTCGATTATTTACAATCACACAGACATTGGGCGAAATACTAATTTCACAATCGGTAAAAGCGTACAAAGCATCAATGGTAATATCGGGTGAGATACCAGTAGCTAAGTCAATTTGAATTTCAACATCAGCAGCAGTAACATCGGTTACTTTTTTGATCTTTATTTTACCCTGATCATTGGCCTTGGTGATACTCTCCATTAATTGGGTGGTAGTTACGCTATAGGGTACATCCTTAATGAGTAAAGTTTTTTTATCTAATTCCTCAATGGTTGCACGTACTCTAATTTTTCCTCCACGTTTTCCGTCATTGTAATTTGACGCATCCATTTTACCCTTGGTTTGGAAATCGGGTAATAATTCAAATTTTTTGCCACGTAAATGCTTAATGGAAGCTTCAATAATTTCACAAAAATTATGCGGTAATATTTTTGTAGATAATCCCACGGCAATACCATCAGCGCCCTGTGCTAATAACAAAGGAAACTTCATAGGTAAAGTAATGGGCTCTTGCTTACGTCCATCGTAACTTAAAGTCCAGGATGTGGTCTTAGGATTAAAGGCAACTTCTAAAGCGAACTTGCTCAATCTTGCTTCAATATATCTAGCCGCTGCCGCATCATCACCAGTACGCACATCACCCCAGTTACCTTGGGTATCAATTAATAAATCCTTTTGACCCAGATTAACGAGTGCATCACCAATACTTGCATCACCATGTGGATGGTATTGCATACTTTGACCAATAATGTTGGCCACTTTGTTAAAACGACCATCATCCATTTCCTTCATTGCATGTAAAATGCGTCGTTGTACAGGTTTTAATCCGTCTTCAATTGCAGGGACAGCACGTTCTAAAATAACATACGAAGCATAATCCAAAAACCAATTTTTATATTGGCCTTGAACACCTGATTCGTTTTCTGTAACCCTACTTAAATTTTTCTCTTTTGCCATATGATTTGATTTTAGAGACGGTAAGTATCTTCACTACCATCCGCTAAACTGTTTAGTTCAATAAATATAATATCCGTTTGCGCAGTTGTTTGATGCCAAATTCCTGCGGGGATTAATACACGCGCAGGTGCAACCACTTCCACTTCTCCACTTTCTAATTCCCCATTTTCAATTCCGTCGTTCTTAAACTCTTCTATTTCCTTCCACTGCAATATAAGCGAGCCCTGAACAAGCAACATATCTTCCGGGTTTTTATATGCCGAACTCCCTTTATGATAATGTTGTCCACTAACAGAACCTTTATTGCGATATACCAACAAAAACTCACCTGATCTATCCGTACTAAAATAATGCAAGGCACCGCGCTCATCAACTGCCTTCACATCAATTTTAGTTATTTCTATTTTCATTACCACCAAGTTAATTTCAATCCTTTTTCTATTGCTCCTATTTAAATAAACGCCACTTCCAACTTATTCCTCTACCACAACTGAACTTCCACCTGGCATTTGAACCACAATATCCTTCCATCCCTTTTCCCAATTGCCAGTGAATGTCAGTTTGCCTAATTCAGACAATGCTTTTAATCTTGAAACAATAAAAACATCTCCTGTTTTAATTTTCATTTTACTTAAAATGTGTGCTAATGCACTTGGTAATTTTTGCGCATTTTTAGTTAATAAGGATAAAATTTCTTTATCATAATAACTAATGTCCATACTCGCCAATTTTTTACCACCTTCTAAAAAACGAACAAACCCATTATCAATACATAATTTTTTCCATTCATCTGGATCCAATTCAAATTCGCTTAAAGTAATCGGCCTTGCTAATTTCTTAGCTTTCAAAAACTCGCTTGGTTGTATTTGACTTAAATTTGTTGGATAAAACAATTGTCCTTTTTCATTTAAAAAAGGCAGATTATTCAAATACAACACCTGCACCTTTCCTTGCAATTCTTTCAATTGACTCATCAACCAATAATAACCGCAAACATCGTGTACATTTTGACCCATCCAAATCCAAACTTGTTCTTTTTCATCTTCCTGTAAATCCTGGATGAGTTGGTGCACCACTAACTTATCGTCAACAATATCATTTTGCTCCTCGTAGGGAGAATGTTTTAATAATTCCATCCACCAATCCCGCCTTGCTTGATAGCCTTCTGTTTCATAAATATCTGCAATAGGGCCTACCGCATAATCGTCTTTAATTTCAATTACTTTACCTGCAAGGGACTCATCCATTTCAATAGCTGATTGCAAAATGGCCACATTGGCTGTTTCAAAAACTAAATGTATCATATTATATTAGTGTGTATTGGGCGTTATTAAATAATAAACACAGGTCGTAAAATAATTACGTAACCAGGGTATTGTTTTTATAAAGCCAAACTGAATTTTTGGTTTTAAATTAAATTTATATTCGTAAATCGGATTAATTAAATAATGTATGTTATGTAATATTTTATAGTTTGTTTGTTGCGCGTATTTTTCAAACTTTTCAATGGAAATACCCGTTTCCTTTATTTCCAATAAATCGGCCACTGGTTGTTTTGCAGTTGATAAAATAAACTTATATAAAAAAGTAGGTAACAAATGATAATAAGGCAACTTACTCAACAAAGAATTCGTACATAATTGCTGGTGTCCGCCAAATGGCATTTGCCAAGGAGGGAAACCAAAATATATCGCACCTCCAGGTTTTAAAAATTGCTGCATCCAACCCATCAACTTTTTTTGATCATGGATATGTTCAATAACATCTTTTAGCACAATGATATCAAACAAGGAAGGAAATTCAATAGCCGGATTTACTTGATAAATATCTTTAGAGATAAATTGAATTTTATTCGAATCAATATCTTCCTTTAACCATTCACGTGCATTCACTAATCTTGTTTCATCTAATTCAACACCTACACCCGAACAACCTTTGTTAACAAATGCCTTAAGCACCCCGCCTTCGCCACAACCAATTTCAAGTACCTGCATTCCTGGTGTGATTGTTATTTTTTGTTCAATAAAAGGAATAACAAATTGTGCAGCGTTATTCACCTGCATGTCAAAATATTGTTTTCTATTTTTATGGAACTCAAACATAATGTTAGATCAAAGGGTTTAGTTGGTTTCGATAATATCTAAATCGGCACGTAAATTTTCGATAATAAACTCCTGTCTTTCCTGTGTATTTTTTCCCATGTAATATTCTAGTAAATGTTGAATATGATCTCCTTGTTCTAAAATCACTGGATCCAATTTGATATCAGCATTGATGAACTTACCAAACTCCTCAGGACTAATTTCCCCCAATCCCTTAAACCTGGTAATCTCAGGCTTGGATCCTAATTCTTTTATTGCAGCTTGCTTTTCATTTTCATCATAGCAATAAATTGTTTTTTGCTTATTACGTACACGGAATAATGGGGTTTCTAAAACAAATACATGCCCTTTTTTAACGAGGTCAGGGAAAAATTGTAAAAAGAAGGTAAGTATTAATAAACGAATATGCATTCCATCCACATCGGCATCAGTAGCAATGACAATTTGATTATAACGCAATCCTTCCAACCCTTCTTCAATATTTAAAGCATGTTGCAGCAAATTAAATTCCTCATTCTCGTAAACCACTTTCTTCGTTAAGCCAAATGCATTCAAAGGTTTACCTCTTAAACTAAACACGGCTTGCGTATCCACATTACGTGATTTGGTAATACTACCACTAGCCGAATCTCCTTCCGTAATAAAAAGAGTGCTCCCTTTTTGCAAGGAAATAAACATCTCTTTATTTTTTACAGGCAAATCATCACTCAAATGGACGCGGCAATCCCTTAATTTTTTATTATGCAGATTCGCTTTCTTTGCACGCTCATTGGCTAATTTTTTAATCCCGGCTAATTCCTTACGCTCATGCTCATTTTGCTCAATCCGCTTTTTTAAAGCATCTGCGGTTGCAGGATTACGATGCAGGAAATTATCTAATTCTTTTGCTAAAAATTCAGTGACAAAGTTTTTCATACTAGGGCCACCATCCGCCACATTTTGAGAACCCAACTTCGTTTTAGTTTGACTCTCGAAAACAGGTTCTTGTACACGCACCGAAACGGCCGCTACAATACTGGTTCTGATGTCTGAAGCTTCGTAATCCTTTTTATAATAATCACGAATCACTTTTACATAGGCTTCCCTAAATGCTTGTTGATGCGTTCCACCTTGTGTCGTGTACTGTCCATTCACAAATGAAAATATATCCTCCCCGTAATCATTGTTATGTGATAAGGCAACTTCAATATCCTCTCCTTTTAAATGAATAATTGGATAGCGTAATTCATCTGGGTTTGTTTTTCTTTCCAATAAATCCAACAACCCGTTTTTACTTACATATTTTTTATCATTAAATACAATACTTAATCCTGCATTTAAATAACAATAGTTCCATAATTGTCCATCAATGTATTCATGTATGTAATGGTAGTTTTTAAACATGGTTGCATCGGGTGTAAAAACCACCAATGTGCCATTCGGCTCGGATGTTTTAGTTTCTTTGGTTTCATTCACCAATAAGCCTTTTTTAAAACTAGCCGATCTTTGTTTGCCTTCTCTAAATGCGGTCACTTCAAAATCTTCACTTAATGCATTCACCGCTTTAGTACCTACGCCATTCAAACCCACGGATTTTTGAAACGCTTTGCTATCGTATTTAGCTCCTGTATTAATTTTGCTTACCACATCCACAATTTTCCCCAACGGAATACCACGGCCATAATCACGAATGGTTACTTGTTTTCCTTGAATTGAAATTTCCACCTGCTTGCCATAACCCATGGTATGTTCATCAATACAGTTGTCGATTACTTCTTTCATTAAAACATAAATACCATCATCGGGTGCTGATCCATCACCTAACTTTCCGATATACATACCAGGTCTTAATCTAATATGTTCCTTCCAATCTAATGACCGGATGGAATCTTCATTATATTCTACTGGAATTTTTGATTCTGCCATAATTATCAATGCTTTAGGGGCATAAATTGCCCATGTCTAAGTGCAAATCTAATGAGCACGGCGGTTACCCCAATTTTACTTTTCACCAATTGGCCCTTTTATGTGGATAAAAGATTATTCGCTTATCTTTAACGCATCAAAACAGACCCAAAATACCCGATTGTTGATCTAAAATACATCAAAACCAAGGCAGATGAGCTGGTCTCGGAAAACGACCAATTCCAGGCCTATTTAAGGGAAATTGATGGCAATCAGCTGGACAAGCTTGTATTTTCCCTATCCGAGGCTATTTCGCCTAAAATTAGCTGCACGAGTTGCGGTAACTGTTGCAAAAGCTTAATGGTGAATATTGACGAGAACGAAGCGAACCGTCTTTCCGAACATTTGGGTCAAACAAGGGCCGATTTTGACGAAGCCTATATTTCAAAAGGGGAATCAGGGCGCATGGTAATAAATTCAATCCCTTGTCACTTTTTGGTGGAAAATAGTTGCAGTGTGTATGAATATCGATTTGCAGGTTGTAGAGAATTTCCAGCATTTCATGTGCCTGATTTCAATAAAAGATTATTTACCACCTATATGCATTACGATAGATGCCCCATTATTTTTAATGTGATTGAAACATTGAAAGAGGAACTCGGATTTGAAAAGTCAAAGTAATTAGCTATGCCAGTCAAATTTGGAATTGATATTATAATTGCAAGTGCGCCCAATTGGAAAACCAAACGCATTGGACTACTTACGAATAATGCAGCAAAAACAAATACAGGAGTTTTAAGCAGAAAGGCATTAATCGATGCTGGATTTAATATCGTAAAACTGTTTTCACCGGAACATGGAATCACTGCATCGGGTGCAGATGGTGCAAAAATGTTGGATGGCATAGATGATGTTACTGCGAAACCTATTATTAGTTTGTACGGCGAAAAGATGAAACCTACCAAACAGGATATGCAAGATGTTGATTTACTCTTATTTGATATTCCTGATGCTGGTACCCGGTTTTATACCTATTTATGGTCCTTGACTTATTTTATTGAAACTGCAGCTAAAAATAATTTAAAAATAGTTTTATTAGACCGCCCCAATCCATTAGGTGGAAATTTTGAATTATGCGAAGGCCCAATGCTTCATGAATCCGTTGCAAGTTTTATAGGCCGATTTGATATACCAATCAAACACCAAAGTACATTTGGTGAATTAGGAAAATATTTTAATGCTACTCAAGCTTGGCATGCAGATTTGGAAGTAATCCATTGTGAAAATTGGAAAAGAAATGCCATGGCTACTGACTGGCATTTGCCTTGGGTAAAACCATCCCCTGCTTTGCAAAATGTAGAAGCTTGTATGCTATATCCTGGATTATGTTTTTTTGAAGCTACAAACGTTTCGGTAGGACGCGGAACCAAACATTCATTTGAATGGATTGGTGCTACCTGGCTTAATTTACCAGCCATTGCGATGGTTTGGCAAAATTTACTTAGCGAAGAAATAAAAATTGAAACAACCCCCTTAAGTATTTCACAATCGAATGGTGAAGTTCAAGAAACCAAGGGTATAAGAATTAAAATTATTGATCCTAGTCATTACAGATCAGTCATGACAGGATTGCTACTTTTAAAGCTCATGAAGGACTTGCATCCACAAGATTTTAAATGGCAGGCCTATCCTACCCAAGCAAATCCCAGTGGTGAAAATCATTTGTCCTTATTAATGGGTATCCCTAATGCACAACAATTATTTGATCAGCCACTACAAATTTGGCTACAGCATATCACAAAATTAGTTAGAGTCACCCACTGGCAAAAAGAAATTAGCCCTTATTTAATTTATCAGTAATTTTATAAACAACCAACTCCTGCATGCGAATAAAACTAAAAATAACTAACCAATTAATTTGGAACCTGATTTTAGGTTTTAGCTTTTTAATAATAATGAGCTTGTCAAGAATTGCAACTGGAATTGTTTTTAAAGCACCCGCTTCAGAAACGGGTTCAAATATGGAAGCATTTTTCTTGGGATTTAGATATGATTTAAGATATGTGGCTATAATCATGATGGTTGTTTTTATTTTAGGCTTGTTCAAAAAAACAAACCCATTCTCAAGTATACAAGGGAAAAAATGGGTGCTAGGTATCTGGTTATTTTTTAGCTTTAATTTGTTTATTTTATACGCAACTGATTTTGTTCACTTCGCCTATTTACATCAAAGATTAAATGCAAGTATTTTAACCTACCTAGAAAATTTGGGCATCTCCACACAAATGATGTGGCAATCCTATCCTATCGTTAAAATTAGTATTGGATTTTTATTGAGCATGTTTGCATTTTATAAGTTTATACAATTCACTTATAATAAGGTTGCACAAAAAGTTACCACCACAAAGTCAAACCCGCTTACCCATATTTTATTTTTTTTACTATTTGCTTATTGCATTGTAGGCAATATCGTATATACGGGAGGACAGTATCCGCTTAGATGGAGTAATGCATATACTTTAGGGAGCGATTATAAAGCGAACCTTGCTTTAAATCCATTTCAATCCTTTTTTAGTACCCTAGATTTCAGAAATTCAAAGGTAGATATGGAACTGCTTGGTGAAAATTATGAAGCGATAAGTGATTACTTGCAAATACCAATTGCAGAACGAAACAATAAAACACTCAATTTCAAACGTACTTATACGCCAATTCAAAATGATTCCGTGGGTGGACAAATAAAAAATGTGGTATTGGTCATTTGCGAATCATTCTCGATGTATAAAAGCTCATTAATTGATAATCCATTAAATGCAACACCCTACTTTAATCAAATGAGCAAAGAAGGCGTATTTTTTAATCGTGCATTTTCTCCGGCTTATGGAACAGCACGTGGTGTTTGGGCTGTGTTAACAGGCATACCAGATGTACAACCTGGTAAAACCTCAAGTCGTAACCCATTGGCTGTTGACCAACATACGATCATTACTGATTTTAAAAATCATGAAAAATTTTACTTCCTAGGTGGCAGTGCTAGTTGGGCGAATATCAGAGGTGTATTAACCAATAATATATCAGATTTAAATATTTACGAACAAGGAAAATATACTGCAAAGGAAGTGGATGTTTGGGGCATTAGTGATCATGATTTATTTATAGAAGCCAATAAAATATTAAAAGATAAAACAAAACCCTTTTTTGCGATTATTCAAACGGCAGACAATCATCGCCCTTATACAATACCCGCAAATGATTTAAAACAATTTCAAAAAAGAATAGTTCCGAATGATTCATTAAGAAACCACGGCTATGAAAGCAATGATGAGTTTAATGCATTTAGATATACCGATTTTTGTATTGAACAATTTATTGAATCAGCTAAAAAAGAGGCCTACTTTAATAACACTTTATTTGTTTTTGTTGGCGACCATGGTATTAAAGGAGATGCGGGAGATATGCTTCCTAGAGTATTTAGTGATAATGGATTAACAAATATGCATGTACCATTATTGTTTTACGCACCGTCCATATTAAAAGCAAAAACATACGCAACGCCGGTTTCACAATTGGATGTACTTCCTAGTATTGCTTCACTCACCAATATTGCTTACACCAATACCACACTTGGTAGAAATGTATTCTCACTTATTCAAAATTCAGATCAAAACGAAATATTCCTGTTTGACGACTTTGCAAACTCCATAGGATTATTTAGCAACACCCATTATATTGGCTATCCCATCAAAGATGATAAAAATTTCAAATTCAAAAGCACAAAAGATAATCAATTAGTTCAGCCTGATTCCATTGCAGTTCGTATGAAAAAACAAACAGCATTAATTTACGAAACAGCCAAGTACCTTTTAACCAATAATAAAAAATTGACACAGTAGCTTGTAAAGAGAAAGTAATGGAAATAAAAAATATAGCCATACTAGCCAATACAACCGCAGGCAAAGGGAAGTCAAAACAAATTTCCATTTGGTTACAGGAACAATTAATAAATCTTAACAAGCCATCTACTATTTACGATCTTGATTGGCCTTCCGAGGCGGAATTAAACCAATATTCAGATGTCTGGGTCATTGGCGGCGATGGAACCATCAATTATTTTATCAATAAATATCCCAATTGTAAAATACCAATAACCTTATTTTGTGGTGGCACTGGGAATGATTTTGCTTGGAAATTATATGGTGATGTTAAAATAGAACAACAACTTGCTACCATACTCGCTGCAACTCCTAAACCAATAGATGCAGCAAAAGTTAATGGCAAATTATATATTAATTGTTTAGGGGTCGGTTTTGACGGGGAAATATTACAATCCATGAAATCGATCCGATTTATTGGCGGACATTATGGCTACTTATTGGCTGTAATTTTTAAAATATTCTTTTTTAAGGAACAAAAAATACAAATACAAATAGGTGATGAAATTTGGAATGAAAAGTTTTTACTAGCCCTTATTGTCAATTCCTCTCGCGCAGGTGGTGGATTTTTTATTGCACCTCCCGCAGAATTAAATGATGGATTGTTAAATATGGTATTAAGTAAGAAAATTTCTATTTTAAAAAGGTTATGGTACCTCCCTGTGATACAAAAAGGCAAACACCTACACTTACCATTTATTATTCATCGACTAGCTGAAAAAATTACGATAAAATGCGATAAGGAATTACCTATTCAAGTTGATGGAGAATTGTTATACGCGAAAGATATTCAAATAGAGGTTTTACCTAGTCAATTTTTATTTAGGTATTAATTAAGCCGTTTTCTTTTTCCCCTTTATCTACTAATTTATCAGTCCTTTTTGTTCCAGCGTACATTTCATATTCCAATAACCTACAGTCAATGGTTGCATTGTAAAATTCAATACGGCGACTTGGTTTTAATCTTATTTTTTTGGCCAATTCTAAATTACCTGTAAAAATATAGCCCAAATACCCTTTGCACTTATTCTTCAAAAAATCACCCATTCTTGCATAAGTAGCTTCCAACTCTGCTTCATAGCCTAATCTTTCACCGTATTCAGGATTAAACATTACCACTGCACCCTCCTGAGCTTCAGGAACATTTGTGTTTTCAAAATCGCAGTCTTGGAAGTAAATCAAATGTGCGACACCAGCCACTTCCGCATTCGTTTTTGCAGTATCAATTGCTCTTTTGCTAATGTCAGATGCTATGATTTTAAGTCCGGGTAGTTTAATTATTTGTTCCTTCAATTTTGCATTTTCAATTTCATACATGGCTTTATCATAACCAAGAATATGCATAAATGCATAATTACTTCTTAATAAACCAGGCACACGATTGGTGGCAATCAAAGCTGCCTCAATGGCTAATGTACCAGAACCACACATTGGATTTACAAAAGGTGCATTTTTGTCCCACTTCGTTGAAATAATAGTAGCCGCAGCCAAAGCTTCTAACATGGGTGCGGTACCAGGAAGTTTACGATAACCATGTTTCGCCAAAGTTTCCCCAGAAGTATCTAGAAAAATTTCAGCCTCCTCATTTTTCCAAAATAAATAAACCACAACACCTGAAAGTTCCGAACCAGTACTTGGTCGTTGGTTAGCCACTTCACGCATATGATCAACAATGGCATCCTTCACTCTTAAATTAGCAAAAAGATTGGTAGATATAGAAGGATGAAATACATTACTCGTCACTGAAAAATATCCATTAGGCGCAATCACTGTTTCCCAAGGAATGGAAACCAATTGTTGGTGTAATTCATTAGGGTCATTACAAATAAATGACTTTAAAGAATACATCACCTGACTCGCACATCTTAAATTTAAATTCAAACGAATACAATCCTGCACTGTACCTGTCAACTCCACGCCTGTTTGAAAAACACGATCAGGTGTAAAACCCAAGGCAATCACTTCCTTATTTAAGGAGATAGCCAGCCATTTGTGACAAGTGATGATAATTTTTCGAGGTGTGGTAAATACTTGCATAAATGCAAAGTTAAACTAATTTAACACAGCGCCCTATTATGTTGCAAGGAAATAGGATGTTATTGTACTATTTAAAATCAGTGGCGAATTGATTAATTTCCGCATCCGTTAAATCTCCGCCAATGATAATTTTATGTTTAAATACCATTTGCTCCCCTGTTGCTAGTACTTTTTGTATAGGCGATGAATTTTTATCAAATGCCCTACCACCAATATTGTTACTTGCAAATAAACCATACCCCCGTGCATGCGACCATGCGGGGTAGTTTAAATTATTAGGATGATCTAGTATTACAATCGTGATAACTTCTCCCTCCTTCACTGCTCTCAATGCTACCCATTTACTTCTTTTGCCCCAAACCTCTCCCGCTTTAAAGCCTTCAGCATTGCGATAAACCCCGTTTACCCCTTCATTGTTTAAAACCGGCACTAATGTTTCAACACCTTTCGCATCTAAAAATATTTCTGGTTTTGTTGCAGGTTCTTCAAAAGCACGATCTAACCTCATACCAAGTAAGCCTTCTTTATTTTCAGTAAATGTGACTTGATTTTTTGCGGTGAGTTGTGTAATTCTTTCTATAATTCTTGTATTACCCTTTCCTGAAAAAACATAAGAGGTTTGCTCGTTTAAAAGCACATTCTTATTAATATCTATCCAATTGGCACTCACTATTAACTTTCCCAATTTGGAATTAAGTGAAACAATTTTATCAAAAGCTATTTTGCCATACTTTGGCTTTTCCGCTGCTGCAATTGCAAATGAATTATTCCAAAAATCAAGCCCATTCACATCACCAAAATTAAACCACATCCCTACATGATGTGGATGATCCGTGCGCTCAAATGGACGCGGTTGTAAAGGATACCCGCGTGTAATGATTTTTCCCGAGGATGATATTATAGGATTAAGCGATTGCTTTTCCATATTATCTGGATATATGAATGCAGTAAAGAATTTGTTATCTACAAATACTTCTACTTTATTATCCTTGTCAACTTGTTTAAATTGAACTTTTTGCGCTTGTGTACATGTTAAAAAAAGTACGCTGGTGAAAAGTAGTAAAAATTTAAACTTATTCATATTAAAAAATTTATAAACCTAAAATACTACATTTTAACCATTTTAAACTGATAACTCAACTTGCCATCTGCACTGGTTATTTTAATAATATACGTGCCACTAGTTAATTCAGGTAAATATATAGGTGCTCCAGGGGTTAATCCAATCCTTGATGCAACTCTATTACCTGTTGAAATTTCAAAAACATCCAAATTCATCTTTTGATACCCTTTAATTAAAAAGTCGAAGTTTAATTTAGTTTGGAAAGGATTAGGTGCAAGTTTAATAAATTCAGTACTACTCAATTTTAGAATATCAGTAACTAAAAAATAATAGGTTGAACTTATCGCACTTATACAACCATTTTGCGTAGTTTTCACATTATACGCCCCTGGTGTTAAAGGTTTTATTCTTTGTGCGCTATCTTTTAAAACAGCACTGTCCTTATACCAAGTATTTCCTGAAGTTGCACTTGACACTAAAAAATTAGCAGTATCTCTAGATAAAATTGGTGCCGCAGGAATTTCAAAAACTGTTACTGTTAATTTAGCTTTGGCACTTTCACAACCGGTCGTTGTTTTCACTTGACTAACATAATAATCAACTTTTCCAATATTAGTAGTAATAGGCTTAGGTGCTGTAGTAGATGAAGTTGTACCACTTGAGCTAGTATACCATACAGAATTGTGCCCTGTTAAAATATTAGCGGTCAATTGATTTGCACCAGCTCCTTGACAATAATTTAACCCTGTAACAGATGGATTATCAGGAATTAGTTTTTCGATACCGGTAATGGATGTAGTTATATTTTTATTACCTACTGTATCCATTAAAGAATTAGGCTTAACTGTTAAAATCAAAGTGTCATTACATACGCGTGTAATAAAAACATTATAAAGCTTGTTCCCCACTTTAGCGATTGAATCAATTTTACCAACATTAATCTTTATACTATCTTTTATTAACGAATTTGATAGAAATTCATTTGATTCAATGGTATATGTTGCTTTTAAATCAGTAATAGTAGATTTCTTGATGGTGATTATAGGCTCTTTAGTATCCTTATATATATTTGTCTTCACAGGAGTGGTTTCATTTCCCAAAGAATCTTTTATAATAATTTTCAACTCAATGAGTCCATCTTCAAAATTTGAAATTTTAATGTTTTGAAGTTTAAAAACTGAATCCGTTAATTTACCATTAAATACAACTGAATCCCCTACTGCAGTAGCAGTTGTTTTTATAGACATTATTTTAGCAGCATTAATTGGAGTATTAATTGGAGCATTAATAGCGCTAGTTTTAACAATTGAGCTTTGGGTTAAAACTAAAGTATACTCGCAATTTAGTTCCGAAACTTTCATGTCGAATATGAGTGAGTCTATATTACTTTTTCCAAAATTGGATAAGTTCGTTTTTAAAATTGAAGATTTAGGTGCAACCACATCTTTGGTATACTGCGCCTTTCCAATACCTAATAGTACTTTTGCAGTATCTAATACAAATACAGTCGCATAAAGGGTGCCATCATTAACTCCTTT
>JBIIRW010000091.1:0-5696 GCA_044341385.1 Sediminibacterium sp.
TGGGTAATGGATGTACGGAAGCAGCTTGTAATCCAATGATTGCCGATTCCTATTCTGGTATTGAAATGAACAGCAAATTGAATCGTTTCCATATGTGGTTCCCTGGTGGAATTGTATTGGGCGCCTTGGTTTCAAAATTCATGACAGATGCGAATATGCAGTGGCAAGCACAAATCTGGGTTATTTTAATTCCTACTATTATTTATGCAGTATTGTTTTATGGTCAAAGTTTTCCTAAAGCAAGAATTGGAGACAATTCAGTATTGGCGAATTTTAAAGCCATGTTGAATCCTTTATATTTATTTATGGCCGCATGTATGGCTTTAACTGCGATATCTGAATTTGGTCCGCAACAATGGGTTGGACCAATTTTAGCAAAAGCAGGCGCTAGTCCAATGTTAATTTTAGCATTGGTGACTGGTTTAATGGCGGTGGGCAGATATTTTGCTGGACCATTAATTAAGAAATTAAATACAGTGGGTGTATTACTTGGTTCGGCTGTGTTTGGTGTTATTGGCTTATATATGATGAGTACCATGCAGGGATCTATGCTTTATGTAGCTGCAGTATTTTATGCATTAGGTATTTGTTATTTCTGGCCTAATATGTTGGGCTATATCGCTGAAAATCTTCCTCAAACTGGCGCACTAGGTCTTTCTATATTAGGCGGCATTGGAATGTTCTCCTCCTCTATGTTCCAACCCGTAATTGGTGCGTGGATCAGAGACAACAAAGTGGTCGCTGAAGCGAAAGGTTTAGTAGGCGATGCTGCTGATTTAGCAGCGGGACAATCTACTTTATCCAATATGCTTATTTTCCCTGGAATTTTAATTGTGGCATTTACTGCTTTGTACTTTTTTGGAAAAAAGAAACAAGTAGCTTAAGTTATTAGGTGTTTTATAAAAAAGGGTCCCCTCCGATTTTTCGGAGGGGACCCTTTTTTTAATAGAAGTATTGCTTTAATTGAATGAGTTGATTCGGAATTGGTTGCGTGTTCCAATGCGCATGTATTGCCATTGCTGCACCCAAACTTGAAGCCTGCGATAAGGTGGCGGCAAATACTTTTTTATTGGGATAGGCTGCAGCTAACAAATGCATGAATACTGGATTATTACTAAAGCCGCCATCCACAAATATTTGGTCAACATCTGCGTTATTTAAAACCAAATTAGTGCTCGCTACTTGCTGTTGAATAATAGTAAATATTAATTGGTGGTAAGCTTCCTCGTAACTATCCATATTTAAAGGGGTACCTGATTCAATTAAGTTGATATAAATCACTTTATTAAACTCGACGGTTTTATAATAATCCACCGGTTGATTAAACTGTTCTGCTAATTTTTTTATTTGTTGCTCATGTTCATTGCCTGCAAATAAGCGAGAAGCCTTAATTGGATTTCCGGTGTAGGAAATATAACACAAACAATCCTGCTTTAATTCGGCCTCAGTAAGCACGCTTTGATTAAAAGGATTCAAACTAATGCACCAGGTACCTGTTGAAATTAATACATAGGGTGCTTGAAAGGAGTGTATATAAGGCACCAAGGCTGCTGAGCTATCATGAAGACCAATCCCCACTTTTAAGGGTTGGGGAACTGATGAAAAATTTACGGCAATCACTTCATCACTTTTTTTGATGGGCGCTAGTTTATCAAGGATGCCTTCCTGACTTACCCAGTCATGGTATTGCTTTGTATTAAAATTCCATAAGTGGGTATGACAACCAATACTAGTGATATCGGAAAAAAGTTGTTGTGTAAATAAAAAACTTAAATATTGTGGTAAATGCAATGCGGTTTTAAGCGCTTCAAATTTTAAAGGCAGTTCATTTTTTATTCGATAAAGTTGCATCCCTGAATTTAAATTTCCCAATACCGGAGATGCGGTCACTTTTGCCAGTTCTTGTTCGCCACCGTAGGTAGCATAAAAATTTTCTTGTAAACCCTTATCAAAAGGCTTTAGATAATTATATAAAGGGGTGATTTCTTTTTGGTTATCATCTAACAAAACAAAACTGGCTCCATAGCCCGAAAAATTAAGTGCTTTAATTTCAAAAGCAGTGTTTTGCATAATTTCCGCAAAGGAGCTAAGCATCCATTCCTTTAATTTAATAATATCTTCCCCTTCAAACCCATCCTCATCTTTTATTTCTTGAAACTGTTCAATGGATTCATAAACCATATTATAGGCTTCGTCAAATAGTAATAGTTTTTTATTGGTTTTACCAATATCAAAAATTAATATGACGGGAGTTGTATTCATTATAAGCCAGAGGCAATAGTGTTTCCTCTTTGATGTATTAATTGGTTTCGAATTTGTTGTGTTCTGTAAAATTGTAAGGGATTAATAGCAGCGCCAGCCCTTAATCTAGCTTCAGCAACAATGGCTCTAACATCGGTTCGGAATGCATTTTGTAATATTTCCTGTGCTGCAACAACATCGTTATTTAATTGTGCTTCGTTTAATGCCATGCGATCCACTAATAAAGCCTGCGCATATGAAATCATTATTGCTTCTACCGATTGTAATAAATCTTCTAAAGGGTCTTTAACATTGTGGCTTGCATCAATCATCCATCCCAAATCGGTTGCATGATTCATACCCCTCGCATCCATTCCTTCGACAAGCTCATTAAAAATTAAAAATAATTGGTAAGGTTTTATACTTCCTACAGTTAAATCATCATCCCCATATTTACTGTCATTAAAATGAAAACCAGCTAGTTTTTCTTCCATCATTAATAGTGCAACTATTTGTTCAATGTTTGCATTGGGTAAATGATGTCCTAAATCAACTAATGTGAAAGCTTTAGGGCCTAGTTTATTTGCATATAATAAGGATTGACCCCAATCACCCACCGTCGTAGAATAAAAATTAGGCTCAAATGCTTTGTATTCAATATATACTTTCCAGTCGGAAGGTAGGGTTGCATAAATTTGCTGCAAACCATCCAATGTATTTTGAAATGCCTTTCTAAAATTAAGTTGACCAGGAAAACAGCTTCCATCACTTAACCATACGGTAAGCGCTTTTGATCCCAATGCAACACCATGTTCAATAACTTCAATATTGTGTTCAATCGCTTGTTGTCTTACCGCCTTGTTGGTATGCTGTAGTGATCCAAATTTATAACTATGTTCCTGCCCTTTTTGGTCTTGGAATGTATTTGAGTTAACGGCATCAAATTTTAAATTTAAATCAGATGCTAGCTGTTTAATCGCATTATAATCTGAAGGGATATCCCAAGGAATATGTAACGATATAGCGCCACTTGCATTATTAAGTGCATGAATTAAACCTACATCTTCCATTTTATCTTGTAAGGTAGCGGGTTCGCTTGCACCAGAAAAACGAGCAAATCTGGTGCCACCCGTACCTAAAGCCCAACTTGGAATCGCCACATTAAAATCAATCAACTTTTGAATCAGTCCTTCTGTATCCAATTGCCCATTGATAAAATCAAATTTTTGACGATGCAATTTATGGCTGGCTTCGTTATGTTGGTCAATGGTTACTTTATTAATTCTCATTTTGTGGGTGTATTAATTTTGTTTGCCCCGCCTCGCTAATAAGTTGAAATTATCTTACAAATGAAACTGCAATACCTCCGTCCACATTGATCACATTACCTGTTGTTTTATTTAATAGTCCTCCTACGTAAGCAAAACAAGCATTGGCAATATCTTCTGGTAAAATAATTTCATTTAATAAAGTACGACCTGCATAATAAGCGGGCAATTCACCAATAGTAATACCATAGGCTTTTGCACGGCCTTCTGCCCATCCGCCACTCCATATATTACTTCCGGCAATCACCGCATCTGGATTGATGACGTTCACTCTTATTTTATCCTTACCTAATTCTGCAGCGTTTAATCTGCTTAAGTGAAGCTGTGCTGCTTTTGCTGAGCCATAGCCTGCGTTATTAGGACCACTCACCAATGCGTTTTTACTGACAATGTTTAAAATGTCCCCACCGACAGATTGCTTGCGCATAATATCAATCGCATTTTGCGTGACTAAAAACTGTCCTTTTACCAACACATCATATAAAATATCCCAATCCTGTTCCGTATGATCCTCGATGGTTTTTGAAATAGATAATCCAGCATTATTTACAATAATATCTAATCCGCCAAATTGTAAACAAGCGGTTTGCATTGTTTTCTTGATACTATTTGCATCAGTTACATCTAAAACGTCAGAAGCAACTGCGTCTTTGCCATAGGCTTTAATAAATTCATCCTTAGCAGCTTGTAATCTTTCTAAATTATTGTCAGATAAAATTACACAAGCACCTTCACTTGCAAATTTGTGTGCGATTGCTTTTCCAATACCGCCACCACTTCCAGTGACTAATGCAATTTTTCCTTTTAATGCTTTTGGCTTCGGCATTCTTTGCAATTTAGCCTCCTCTAATAACCAATACTCAATATTAAATGCTTCCTGTAAAGGAAGTGAGGTGTAACTTGAAATTGCTTCAGCACCTTTCATTACATTAATCGCATTGATATAAAATTCACCAGCAACTCTTGCTGTTTGTTTGTCCTTGGCAAAAGTGAACATGCCCACACCAGGATATAAAATCACCACTGGATTTGCATCACGAATGGCAGGGCTATTATCCATCTTACATTTTTCGTAGTATTCCGCATACATTTTTCGATAAGCAACAAACTTAGGTTCAATTTGTTTTTTAATTTCTGCACTATTTTTTATATCCGCATCTGCAGGAATATCTAAAACTAAAGGTGCAATTTTTGTTCTCAAAAAATGATCTGGGCAACTTGTACCCATAGGTGCTAATCTAGCAAGGTCATTGGAATTGATAAATTCTAAAACACGATCATCATCCGTAAAATTTCCCACCATTTTAGTTTCCGATGAGCATAAGCCTCTTAGCAGGGGCGCAATTGCTGCAGCTTGATTGATTCTTTCTTCTTTGGGTAATGATTGTATTTTTTGTCCTTTGAATGCAGCGCCTTTTTTTACATAGCTATCTTCAAGATATTGCGCGCAAATTTCAATAACCTCTAAAGTGTTCATATAACTTTCATACGCGTTATCTCCCCAAGTAAATAAGCCATGTGATCCTAACATGATGCCTCTTATTCCAGGATTATCTTCCAAACATTTTTTTAATTGTAATCCTAAATCAAAACCTGGTCTTTGCCATGGCACCCAACCAATGGCACCTTTAAATAATTCTTTCGTAATTTTTTCACCATCTTTTGCTGCAGCAATTGCAATCGCTGCATCAGGATGTAAATGATCAATATGTTTAAAAGGAAGTAGTCCATGTAAAGCAGTATCAATGGACGGCGCTTTAGAATCAAAATCATAAATGCAATGATTATATAAACCAACTATTTCATCCTCGTACGCTAAGCCTTTGTAAATATTTTGTAAATCATGTAAGCGATCTAAATATAAAGCAGCGAGTCCTTCTTTTTTCATTGTACCCAAATCACCACCACTTCCTTTCACCCACATCACTTCCACAGATTTTTTTGTAAGCGGATCAATACTTGCCACTTTACATGAAGTATTACCACCGCCATAATTAGTCAACCTTAAATCGGCACCTAATAAATTGGAACGATACACTAATAAGCCCACTTCATCACCAGCGAGTGCTTTTGCTTTTTCTTCGTCCCATAAATAACTTACGAATTTGAAATCTTTGTTCGACATAT
>JBIIRW010000092.1:0-5564 GCA_044341385.1 Sediminibacterium sp.
TTTTATGCGCAGATGCCAGATGAGGTTCATTTAACTGTAAATGGTAATCACCCCATTTATCAAACCTTATTAAAGGAGCCAGATGTTGATAAGCAACAAAAGCAAGCACGTAATTTAGCGGACTTGGCATTGCTTTCACAAGGCTTATTAAAAGGAGCGGAGTTAACCAACTTCATCAATAGAAGTGTTGATTTATTGAAGTAATATTTTTTAGCAATTTTGTTGCTGCAATTTTACATAAAAAATAAGGTAAAGCGAAGTGGTGTAAAAACTACTTCGCTTTATTCGTTATATAAGCAAGGTGATTAAGCGGATGCTTTAATATCGATGACCTGCATTTGCACGGTTTGCGTTCCCTGCCATTCGTTTAATTGTAATTGAAACACAAGGTCAAAGGGCTTGCCGGATTTAATGAGGTCGATATGTTGGGGCATATTATAGCCAATACCTTTCACAGTATTTTGTCCTTGAATTACATGAAAACTAATATGCGCTTCTTTGACTAGTTTGGTGTAGCCCGCATCGCGAACACTTTTCGCTAAAAATATCGGTCGTACATTATCGGGTCCATAAGGTTCCATTTGACTGATAATTTGAAAGAAGTTCATGTTAATATCATCTAATGCCAAAATAGAATTGATGGCAATTTCAGGAGTGAGTTGTTCAATGGTGATTCGCTCTGCGACTGCTTTTTCAAAGGCAATTTTGAATGGTTCGAGTTGATCCACTGCCATGGTCATGCCTGCAGCTGCGAAGTGGCCGCCATAGCCAATTAAGTGTTCGCGACATGCATGAAGCGCTTCGTATAAATTAAATCCCAATACACTACGAGCGCTTCCGGCAATTACATCTCCGCTTTGCGTTAGTACAATGGTTGGCTTATAATGTTTTTCTATTAATCTACTAGCTACAATACCCACAACGCCTTTATGCCAATGTGCTTGAAAAACCACCGAGGATTTTTTTGTTACATGCGTAGGATCCATTTCAATTTGCTGCAATGCTTCTTCTGAAATACTTGTATCGGCTTCTCTTCTTTCTAAATTATCCTGTTGTAATAATGAGGCAATGGCTAGGGCGCTGGAATAATCTTTTTCTATAAATAATTGGACTGCTTTTTTTGCGTCATCCATTCTGCCTGCAGCATTAATACGCGGTGCTACTGCAAAAACTAAGTTGCTTATTTTTAATGGGGTCGTTTGTTTGGCTAATTCCATGAGCGCTAATATGCCAAAGCTGGGGGATTGATTTACTTTTTGTAAACCAAAAAAAGCCAAAGTTCTATTTTCATCTGTTAATGGAACTATGTCAGCAGCAATCGCAGTTGCGACTAAATCCAAGAATTGCAAATAGGATTCAGGGGGTAAGTTATAGGTATCCGCAAGGGCTGATATTAATTTAAATACGACACCGCAACCACAAAGTTCTTGGTAGGGATAATTGCAATCCACTTGTTTTGGATTGAGTATGGCAATGGCAGGCGGTAAAATGGTATCAGGTAAATGGTGGTCGCAAATAATAAAATCAATGCCTAAGTTTTTTGCATAGGTAATGAGTTCAATGGACTTAATACCGCAATCCACTGAAATGATTAAATCAATATTATTTTCTTTGGCAAAGTCAATCCCAATTTTAGAAATGCCATAGCCCTCTCGATATCTATGTGGAATATAATAATCTATATGCGGAGACAATGTTTTTAAAAACTGGTATAAAGTAGCCACTGATGTAGTTCCGTCAACATCATAGTCGCCAAATACCAATATTTTTTGTTGCTTATTTACGGCTTCCTGAATACGCGTTACGGCTATGCGCATATCCTTCATTAACCAAGGGTCATGTAAGTGGTCAATGCTGGGTCTGAAATAATGTTTCGCTGCTTCAAAGGTATCAATGCCTCTTTGAACCAGGAGTTCACAAAGTATGGGATGTATTTTAAGTGCGCTTTGTAACGCTTGTACTTTTAGTACATCTGCCTGTAATATGTTCCATCTTTTTTCCATTAAAATTTTCGGTCTGTGGTATAGCGGACCAATTCTTCAAGCGCATCTCTGCAACTTGAGTTTGGAAATGAGTGGAGTATGGTTAATGCCTTATCACGGTATTCAATCATTTTTTCAGTAGCGTATTCTATGCCACCATTTGAAACTACATTATCAATCACAAATTTCACCTGTGCTTTATCGTTATTATTGTTTTTAACAATATAGATGATTTTCTTTTTTAAAGCGGGTGTTACTTTTTGTAAAATATGAATTAAAGGGAGCGTCAATTTTTTTTCTTTGATATCGTTGCCTGTTGGCTTACCCACTTTTGCTTCACCATAATCAAATAAATCATCTTTTATTTGAAAAGCCATACCTACATTTTCTCCAAATGCGCGCATTTGTTCAATCACTGCCGGATCATTTGAAACAGAGGAGGCACCGGCGGCGCAACTGGATGCAAGTAAACTTGCTGTTTTTCCATTGATGATTTCGTAGTAAACAGATTCATCAAAATTTAAATTTCTTGTTTTCTCCATTTGCAATAATTCGCCTTCGCTCATATTTTTTACTGCATTGGATAAAATGGTTAAAATGGTAAAGTCTTTATTTTCTAATGACAACAATAATCCCTTCGATAATAAATAATCACCAACTAAAACAGCAATCTTGTTTTTCCATAAGGCGTTGATTGAGAAAAATCCTCTTCTTTCAAAGGACTCATCCACAACATCGTCATGTACCAATGTGGCAGTATGTAATAATTCAACAAGGGAGGCAGCGCGGTAGGAGCTGTCATTAATTTCTCCATGTAATTTTGCGGATAATAATACAAACATTGGGCGCATTTGTTTTCCTTTGCGCTTTACGATGTATTGCATAATGCGATCCAGCAGGGAAACCCTACTTTTTACCGCATCTTTAAAATGTTTTTCGAATAACTCGAGTTCGGCTCCAATCACTTTTTTGGCTAATTCCATACTGGACTGCAATTTAATTTGATTTTAACCACGATCACGTAATTTTTTTAATTTCCTTGAAATCTAACCTTTCCTTATTCAGGATCAAGCATATTGAAGTGTAAGGCGCCAAAATTTTGGAGGGAAGATAGCTTTAAATCAGCTGCACCCCAATGGGCCAATTTCATATGGTCTGCACTTGGCACCACCACGCAAGTCATTCTTGCAGCTTTAGCAGCAATCATCCCATAAACTGAATCCTCGAAGCAGATGCAGGCTAAGGGGGATGTATGCAGTGCAGCGGCACAATCCAAATAAACTTGGGGATGTGGTTTTGCTAATGGTAAAAGTTGTGCGGAGCAACTTGCTTGTATAATATGTCTAATTCCTAGCTTATCTTTTATAAGTTCAATTAAAGCAACAGGAGAAGATGTGGCTAATCCAATTTTAAATTCTTTTTGTAAAAAAAATTGAAAAATATGTTCAACGCCAGGCATCACATTTGCCTCCTTGTCAATCATCGTTAACGCCAGATCAATGATCCGTTGCTCGGCACGATCATATTCAGTGGAAGGAATTTTATGCTCGTATAACCAATGTGCAACAAATTCCTTTGATCTTAATCCAGTCGTTAATGCATATTGTTGTTCGGTCAATAATATACCATATTGCCTAAAAATTTCACTTGCCGCTTTATTCCATAATGGCTCGCTATTGATTAATAAACCATCAATGTCAAAAATTACTGCTGATTTTTTCATTGCTTAAAGATACAATTTGTTGGTTAAACAGGGATATGCGAATAAAATATTAATTAGTATATTGCATTAATATCAAATTTGGTTGGATCATGAGTTTATTGGATAGATTAAAACATATTCGCTTATTTCGCTCCTTTATATATGGGCTTGTTGGGATATTTACTTATCCAGGATTGGTGTTATTTAATAAGTTAAAAATTGAGGGCACGGAGCATTTGGAAAATCTCCCCAATAAAAATGTTTTATTCGTAAGTAACCATCAAACTTATTTTGCAGATGTGATTGCTTTTGTTCATATTTTTTGTGCGGTGAAATGGCGTAAGTTTAACAAGCTCGGTTTGCCTTATTATTTATTAAATCCATTTACCAATTTATTTTTTGTTGCTGCGGAGGAAACCATGAATAGCAATTGGTTGACCAAATTATTTAAGTTGGGTGGTGCTTTAACAATTAAGCGAACTTGGCGCGCCGAAGGACAAGATGTTTCGCGTAATCGGGATGAAGTGGATACGCAAAAAATTGATAAGGCCTTATCCAAAAGCTGGGTAATTACTTTTCCGCAAGGGACCACCAAGCCTTTTGCGCCCGGTCGCAAAGGAACTGCGCACATTATTAAAAACAATCAACCCATTGTAGTACCAGTTGTCATCAATGGTTTTTGGCGCGCATTTAATAAGAAGGGATTGAAATTTAAAAAAGTGGGAACCCCTTTAAGTATTCGATTTAAAGAACCCTTGGTGATTGATTACACACAATCGGTGGAGCATATTTTAGAACAAATCATGGATGGTATTGAGCAAAGTAAGGAATACATGCTTAAGGGTAAGCATCATTTGGCTCAAGTGATTAGCAAATAAAATTATTTTAAGCGTATTTTATAGCCTAGTCCTTTACAAATAAGGCTTTTAATTCAGTTGCGTCATTTGGTTTCATCTTGCCGCCTAATATTAAACGTAATTGACGACGACGTAAAGCGCCATCATAATATTTTATTTGTTCCGCTGTTTCCGGAATGATTGCTGGTACTTCTTTGGGTTGCTTGTTTTCATCTAAAGCAACAAAAGTGAAAAAGGCTTCATTACTCAGCTCCTTTGATTGACTAATCATATTTTGATTCCATACTTTTAAATGAATTTCCATAGAGGTAGTGAAGGCCCTGGTAACGATTGCTTCAATGCAAATAACATTGCCTAATTTAATGGGCGTTTTAAAACTTAAGTTATCTACCGATGCGGTCATACATGCAGAATTGCAATGCTTAGCTGCAGATAAATAGGCGGCGATATCCATCCAATACATCAGTTTTCCACCCATTAAATCACCAAAGGTGTTCGTATCATTGGGTAATACTAATTCATTCATTGTGGTGAAGGAATCGATTGCTTTACGCGCTTCCATAATGTTGTGCTTTGTAAAGTAAAGATACAAACTTGTGTGACAATAAGATGAATTGAAAAACGATATTAAAGCTGTATCCTTTTTAAACAATACAGCTTTCTAAATTTGCTAAATACGCGGGATCTACTTCTGCGCCAATACCAGGAGCATCATTGATACTTAAATGCATACCGGTAAATTGAACACCACCAATAACCGGGTCAGCCAAATGACCTAACAGACAAGTATCCATATCGTAATATTTGATATTGTCATGCGCCATTGCAAAGTGCATTTTTGCACTCAACGCCAATCTGCTTTCGAGCATACCACCCATCATGCATGGAATGTTGTATTGTTTGGCAAGGTCATGAATTTTTATGGCTTCTTGAATGCCGCCACTTTTTGAAAATTTAATATTGATTGAATCGCATGCTTTTTGCGCAATCAACTTACGCGCATCATGGTGCGTAAATACAGAT
>JBIIRW010000093.1:0-5528 GCA_044341385.1 Sediminibacterium sp.
ACCTAAATTATGTAAACCGCCTAAAACTGCTTTTCCTTGAGGATCTAATAAATCCTTTAATGGCATCACTTTAATTTGAACTTGATATATCATATAGAATTATTGAATAATTGTTTTTTTGTACAACAAAGATACTAAGCAATACCCCATAAAGCCAAATGGAATCGCTAACCATTTATAAAAAAACGCGGTCAACACGATCTCTATCGCAACTAGGAGTAATGGAATGACTAATTTTCGTTTATTAGTAAGCCCTTTTAGCGCCAACATGGGTGTTTTCATCACCATTAAATAGCTGACTAAAATGATAAACCCATACCAAAATGCTGGCAATAACATTAATTGTGCTACCGCACCTGATTGCCAATAAATTAAAGGCAATGAAGCAGTTAATATACCAATCATTGGGATGGGTACGCCCTTAAAATAGGTGGTTTGTGTTTGATCCAAATTAAATCTTGCCAAACGATACGCCCCAGCCATGGGTATTAAAAAAGCAGGTGCTAATAATATTGAATTATGGCTAAACGCATTTACATCATTCGCCATGGACATTCTTAAAAATTGGAAAACAATACAGGCAGGCGCTACGCCAAAACTCACCACATCCGCAAGAGAATCCAATTGCTTTCCCATCTCAGAAGAAACTTTTAATAACCTTGCAACAAAACCATCAAAAAAATCAATCACCGCAGCAATACCTATCAACAAACTCGCCATGTATAATTGCTCTGGCATTTCAATAATCATTCCGCCTGTTTCATCAATCGTTGCCATTGCACCTGCTTGAAAAACATATACAATTGCCCAACATCCAAAAAACAAATTAAGGAGTGTGATGAAATTTGGGATTTGATTTTTTAATGAAGCCATGCTTTATTTTTTGTTGCGTTTCATTAATGATTCAATTTCCTCTACAGTAATTGGAATATTTTTCATCAAATCCTGATTGCCATTGGCTGTAATCCAGAAATTATTTTCAATCCTTACGCCCATGCCTTCTTCTTTAATATAAATACCTGGCTCAATAGTAAATACCATACCCGCCGTGATAGGTGCAGTTCGAGTACCTAAATCATGTACATCTAATCCTAAATGGTGTGAAATCCCATGGTATAAATATTTTCTGTACGCTCTGTTTTCAGCATCCTCATTTTTAACATCTGTTTTTTTCAACAACCCTATTTTCAAAAATTGTTGTGTTGCCTCCTCCCCTACTTTATCAGTATACTTTAAAATACTAATGCCCGGCTTTAAAATTGATTTCGCATAGTTATGCAAATGCAAACATGCATTGTATACTTGTTTTTGGCGTCTGGTAAATTTACCATTCACCGGAACTGTTCTGGTTAAATCAGCGCAGTATCCGCCATACTCTGCACCAAAATCCATTAAAACCAATTCCCCCTCTTTACAAGTGTTATTATTACTATTATAATGCAAAGTACGGGCATTGTCACCACTGGCAATGATACTATGATAAGCTACACCAGTTGCGCGTTGGCTTAAAAATGAATGATAAATTTCAGCTTCAATTTCACATTCATTAACCCCTGGTTGTATGAATTGCAATAAGCGTCTAAAAGCAACATCTGTGATATCAATCGCTTTTTGAATCACCACTATTTCTTCTTTGGTTTTTATACTGCGCAATTCCTTCATTAATTTGGCAGCACGTAGATATTGGTGCAAAGGATATCTTGCTTGCATCTCATCAATGAAGCGATATTCATTCGTACGAATTAAATTATTCTTGCGATCATTTTCATTAGAATCTAAATAAATAGCATCTGCTAAATGTATCCAAGGTTGTAACAAACCATCCAAAGAGTCCACCCAAACAATGGTGGTCATTCCTGAAATTTTTGTTGCTTCATGCGCCCTTAATCTTTTACCATCCCAAATTTCTTTGAGTTCTTGTGGTCGAACCAACACTAACACTTCTCTATATTTTGGATCTGGATTATCGGGGAACAAAATAACCATCGAGCCCTCTTGCTCAATTCCTGACAACCAAAACATTTCAGTGTTTTGTTTGAAGTTATGAAGCGCATCTGCATTGTAAGGAAACTCGTCATTACTTACAAAAATGGCAATGCTATTTTTTTGCATTTTTGATACAAAACGCTTTCTGTTTTGTATAAATATTTTTGAATCTAAAGGTGCATATTTCATATTGTACTATTTGAATATTTAATGAGTAAAGATGCAGTCAGCAAGTTAATTAAAAAATCAGCTTCTTAAGCGATCTTACCCCAACCAATTTTATTTTTTTGGGTCTGTAAAAACAATTTTGTTTGCTGATGTTCTGGCAAATTGAGTGTAGGATCCTTTTCGCAGATAGCCACTGCTGCTTCCTTTGCTAATTCAAGATTGGCGCGATCGTTGATAATGTTGGCCAATTTAAAATTTAATGCCCCACTTTGTCTTGTACCATCAATATCACCAGGGCCCCTTAATTCCAAGTCCTTTTCCGCAATCACAAATCCATCATTGGTGGTACACATAATTTTTAAACGATCTTTTGCTAGCCTACTTGCTTTTACACTACTTAATAAAATACAGTAACTCTGCTCCGTTCCTCTGCCCACCCTGCCGCGCAATTGATGCAACTGTGATAGTCCAAATTTTTCTGCACTTTCAATGACCATCACAGAAGCATTGGGCACATTCACCCCTACTTCAATTACAGTGGTGCCCACTAATATTTGTGTATCTCCAGTTACAAACCTTTTCATGTTTGTTTCCTTTTCAATATTTTTTTGCCTTCCATGCACCATACTAATTTTATACTTGGGCTCAGGAAAATGACTTTTCACTTGCTCATACCCTTGCATTAAATCCTCAAAACTTAATTTTTCACTTTCTTCAATTAATGGATATACATAATAGGCTTGTCGTCCTTTTTCAATTTCAGTTTTTACAAAGTCCATCACATTTGCTCTGGTAGTTTCGTATCGGTGTACTGTTTTAATTACCTGCCTACCTGGTGGTAATTCATCCATGACACTATAATCCAAATCCCCATAAGCGGTCATGGCTAATGTCCGTGGAATGGGTGTAGCAGTCATTACTAATACATGTGGCGGAACTGTTGATTTTTTCCACAACTGCGCGCGTTGTGCCACCCCAAACCTATGCTGCTCATCAATCACAGCCAAACCTAAATTTTTAAATTGTACCACATCTTCAATAATCGCATGCGTTCCAACCACAAAGTGAATAGTGTCTTCGGCCAATCCTTTTAAGATGCGGCGTCTTTCTGCAATTTTTGTACTGCCTGTTAATAAAGCAATTTCAATTGGCATTGATTTTAATAATTCCCCCAAACTCGCATAGTGTTGTTGCGCCAAAATTTCAGTGGGTGCCATGATACAACTTTGAAATCCATTATCCGCGGCTATCAACATACTTAATAAAGCAATCATTGTTTTTCCACTACCCACATCCCCTTGTAATAAGCGATTCATTTGTTTGCCCTTGGCAGTATCTAACCTAATTTCTTTTATGACTCTTTTTTGAGCACCCGTTAATTCAAAAGGCAAATATTTATTATAAAAGTCATTAAAATAATCGCCTACTTTTTCGAATAAATGCCCTCTACTATTTTTATGTCTTTGAATTTTTATCAAATTAATTCTTAGCTGCGCAATAAATAATTCTTCAAAGATTAATCGGTCTAATGCTTTTTTATACATCTCTGGAGATGTTGGAAAATGCACCTGCCTGAAGGCTTCCCATCTTGACATTCGATTGATCAGCAAATGACTGGGTAAATTTTCAGGCAAGTCATTAATACTTATTTGTTGAAATAAGGTTTGGGTGAGCTTTCCTATCTGTTTGCCATTTAACCCCCTGGATTTTAATTTTTCGGTAGATGAATAAATGGGTTCAAGCAATGCCTTTTGACCTTGGGTTGCTGCAACAAATGGTTCAATTTCGGGATGCACTATTTGTGCACGCCCGTTAAAAAAACTTACCCTGCCGTATACCAAATACACTTGCCCCTCCACTAAATTTTTCTGCACCCAATTAATCCCCTGAAACCAAGCAAGTTCCAACTGACCTGTCGCATCTTTCAATTGACTCACCATGCGCTTTGATCTGCGTTCTCCGATCATTTCAATCCCCTGCAACACGCCCTTTACCTGGATAAACTCCTGATCGGGCTGGATAGATGCGATGGTATTTAGCTGGGTTTTATCAATATGCCGATATGGAAAGTGCTGTAAAAGATCGCCAAAAGTGTATATTTCAAGCTCCTTTTTAAGCATATCAGCCCGTAAAGGGCCTACTCCCTTTAGGTATTCAATAGGACTGGATAAAAGAGAAGCTTGGCTCAAACTAATTTTTTTAGATTCTGTACAAATATCCCAAAAAGATGGCAAAAAATGGGTTCCCATTTCATTATCTTCGCACAGCTATGGAAAAGGAAATTGTATTGAGCGGAATTAGGCCCACCGGGTTCTTACATTTAGGCAACTATTTTGGTGCGATGCGCAATTATGTGCGTATGCAAGATGACTATAATTGTTTCTTTTTTGTGGCCAATTGGCATAGTTTAACTACCCATCCAGATACCAAACAATTACAAGAAAGTGTATTACGTGTTGTGGCTGAAAATATTGCTTGTGGTTTGGATCCTGAAAAAGTATCCTTATATGTTCAAAGTGATGTTCCAGAAATTGCTGAATTGTATTTGTATTTAAATATGTTGGCTTACAAAGGCGAATTAGAAAAGACCACTACGTTTAAGGACAAAGTAAGAATGCAGCCCGATAACGTGAATGCAGGTTTATTGACTTACCCAGTTTTACAAGCAGCTGATATTTTAATTCACCGTGCAGTAAAAGTACCTGTGGGTAAAGACCAAGAACAAAATTTAGAAATGGCGCGCAACTTTGCGGAGCGTTTTAATCACAGATATGGCGAAACCTTCCCTTTACCTTATGCATTTAATTATAATAGTGAATTGGTTAAAATATTAGGATTGGATGGTGAAGGCAAGATGAGCAAAAGTGAAAATCAAATGACCACTTTATTTTTAGCGGATACGGATGATTTGATTCGTAAAAAAGTAATGAAATCCAAAACAGATCAAGGTCCTTTAAGCCCCAATGCAGTCAAACCCGATTACATTCAAAATTTATTTACCTTGATGGGCTTAGTGAGTTCGGCAGATACCGTTAAAAAATTCGAGGACGACTTTAATAATAGCTCCGAGGGAAATTGCATTATAAGATACGGTGATATGAAAAAGCAATTGGCCGAGGATATGGTTAATTTCATTAACCCAATTCGTTCACAAGCCGCTGATTTACAAAACAACAAAGCCCATTTATTGAAGATCATACAACAAGGTGCAGACAAGGCCAGAGCAAGTGCCTCAACGACCCTTTCCATGGTTCGAAAAACAATTGGGATGGATTACCTATAAAAAATTAAAAAAAATAAATAGTACATCAACTATTTAGTATTTTCACTATCATGGCAAAAGCTAAAAAACCAAAACACGTTGCAGTAGCCGG
>JBIIRW010000094.1:0-5524 GCA_044341385.1 Sediminibacterium sp.
ACTCCTCAAAAGGGGGCATAGCTCAGTTGGTTTAGAGCATCTGCCTTACAAGCAGAGGGTCCGCGGTTCGAACCCGTGTGCCCCCACACAATAACAGAAAGGGTTTCAAGCAATTGAAGCCCTTTTGCATTTTACCCATTTGCACACATTTTGCAAATTTCACCCGTTTTATCATTATATCTTATCATTTTTTAATCCCAAAACATGCTAAATGGGTTATTTTAGAGGGTATATTTAAATACATCTAAAATTAGAATCACCAGTTTTATGAAACAATTAGTAACTATAATATTCACATTATTTTTCGTACAATTTTCACAAGCACAAATCAATGCAACCAAGTCGGTTACAACCAATTTAATTTGGTTTGATGATTTACAAATTCAAACATTTTCTGAAGGTATCCGCCCAGTTTCTGCAAAGTCAAATTACAGCCATGATTCCATGCGTATCAAAGGGGTACATTATAAAAGAGGCATTGGCGCGCAATCACCCTGTGTATTAGTTTTTGCTTTACATAAAAAAGCCAAACATTTTTCAGCATTAGTAGGTTCCGATGATTTAGGTAATAAAGATATTCCTGTTACCTTTTATGTAGTGGGGGATAAAAAAGTTTTATTTGAAAGTAAGGAAATGCGAATAGGCGATGCGCCCATTCAAGTTGATATTGATTTAACTGGTATCGAACAACTTGGTTTATTAGTTACCGATAAGGTAGGAGGTGTAGGCAATAAAAGAACCTATGCAAATTGGGCCAATGCTTCTATTGAAATGATAGGTAATCATTTACCAGAGCATCCCATAAATAATGATCCAACTTTTATTCTAACTCCAAAAGATAAACCAACGCCTAAAATAAATTCTGCAAAAATTATGGGCGTTCGTCCAGGCAATCCGTTTTTATATACTATTGCAGCTACTGGCATAAGACCTATGCAATTTTCTGCTGAAAATTTACCAAAGGGTTTAAGTGTTTCTCCTGAAACTGGTATCATTACTGGTAACTTAAATGAGAGAGCTGTTTATACAACAACCATTATTGCAAAAAATAAATTAGGCATCGCCAAACAAAAATTAGTAATTAAAGTAGGGGATACCATTGCACTCACGCCACCCATTGGATGGAATGGTTGGAATGCATGGGAATCGAAAATTGATCGTGAAAAAGTAATTGCTTCTGCGGATGCCATGGTTCAAAAAGGTTTGCGTGATCATGGTTGGAGTTATATTAATATTGATGATACCTGGCAAGGGAAACGATTTGGCCCAGATACCGCACTACAACCCAATGAAAAGTTCAATGATATAAAAGGAATGGTAGATTATATACATTCCATTGGATTAAAAGCAGGCTTGTATTCAACGCCTTATGTGGCTAGTTATGCTGGCTATGTGGGTGCGTCATCCGATTCAGCAAAAGGCGGAGAAACATTTGAGCAAATACTTAAGAAGAAACAATTTTACCATCACATTGGCCCCTATAAGTTTGAAAAAAATGATGCAAAGCAAATGGCGAATTGGGGATTTGATTTTTTAAAGTATGATTGGAGAATGGATGTAGCATCCACGGAAAGAATGTGGAATGCCTTAAAGAATTCAGGACGCGATATAGTTTTAAGTTTATCTAATAATGCACCTTTTGAAAAAGTAAATGATTGGAACCGATTATCTAATATGTACCGAACAGGACCAGATATTAAGGATAGTTGGACCAGTTTATTTTTAACCACTTTTACTTTAGATAAATGGGCACCATATTCAGGCCCTGGTCATTGGATGGATCCTGACATGATGATTGTTGGAAATGTTTCCATTGGACCCATCTTACATCCTACACGCTTAACACCCGATGAGCAGTATAGCCATATTAGTATGTTTAGTATACTCGCTGCTCCCATGCTAATTGGTTGTCCAATTGAGCAAATTGATGCATTTACTTTGAATTTATTAACCAATGATGAAGTGATTGCAATTAATCAGGATCCTTTAGGCGCGCCTGCAAGATTGGTGAAGGAAATAAATGGGGTACAAATATGGAGAAAACAAATGCAAGATGGGTCAACCATCATTGGTTTATTTAACACCGGAGGATATGGAACAAACCCCACATCCTATTTTAGATGGGGTGATGAAAAAGCATTGCCATTTAATTTCGACTTCGCATCCTTGGGGCTGGCCGGTAAGTATGAGATTAGAGATGTTTGGCGCCAAAAGTCATTAGGGAAATATGAGGGCAACTATAAAACCACGATTAATCATCATGGGGTGGTGATGTTGCAGTTTAAGGGGTATGAATAGCACATTTATCTAATACGCTTTCCAAAATTCAGCTTTTTTAGCGTTAAGGAATAATAATAAAATATTATATGTTCCTAAGGATATTTGTATCTTTAAATATCCTTATTGGCTATATATAAAAGATAGTTGATTAAAAATAAATTAGATATGAAAATTAATATTTTTAAATTTTTTCAACCAGTAGTATTCTTGTTGATTTCAATAAATCTAAGTGCCCAAAGTTCAATTACTTTTAAAGTGTCAAGTTTAAAACCTGGTGATTCTTGTACAGTATATGTCCAAAAAAGTGCAGAAGTACAATATTATAAAATTATAAAATCAGGAAATGATAGTATTGCAACATACAAGTTTGATAATTTATCAAATGGTAAGTGGGAGGTTAAGATAGATGCTACGGGATATTATTTCCCTACTTCAAAAGTGGTTGAATTAAATGCTAATAATAAACTTGTTGAAGTTAGGCTTTCGCCAGTTGTTTTAAATAGTACGACAAATTATTTTTATCAATGGAAGGATGATAGTAGTTATGTTGGTCATGCACAGCAAAGTTATATTAACACACCATATTCGATTCAGGTATTAAATTCAACAATAACAATTCCAGACGATTTTTCAAGTGTTACTTTATATAACAAATATGGAATCGTGCTTTCTAATGAGTTGAGCAGATGGACCAATGAAGATGCCTACAGGTTATTTATGACAGTTTCTAGAAATAGTTTGTTCCAAACTTTTGGTGAGGGTAGCCCGGTTAAAGTAAATTCAGTTTGGAAAATTGTGGATACGGATATCACCGATGATATAAAAATTGAAACTATTGATAATATCAAATTTGTTACAATATCAAAAAAGGCTTTTGTGTATGCTAATCCTTCTGTTGGCATATTGGATGGTGTAAAAGGAAGATTTTTTTCTAAAAGATTAAATCATGCGATTGTGGCCTATAGTACCAATTTTGGGTATGATAAAGATTTAATTAATAGGTTAGCATCAGAAAGGTATGGCTTAAAATTTTTAATTCCGAATGCAGAGTTGAAGCAGTTGATGAGCGAAGATTACTCAAATTTTCAAGAATTTTCAGCATTTGAAAAGATAACAATTTTAGATATGATTGAGGAGCTACCTGAAGGCATGCACTCGCAAACAAATTTAAAATTTTTGGTAAGAAGAATTGCGGGACAAGTTAATCCAAAATATCCTCAGGCTGCTGCTGTTGCTTGGACTGGGCTTAAGACCATTGAATTCATGAATTCAGCATTTCAAGGCAATGATTATTTTAATATACAGAGATTGGTTTTACATGAAAAATCACATTTTCTTTGGGCTGGATTGTTTGATAAAAAACTAAAAGATGATTGGGCTGATTTAGGTGGTTGGCGCCTGGATCCTACAGTTAGCTCCGGATGGTCAACAACCAAGACTACTGAATTTGTTAGTGCTTATTCACACGCCAATAATCCTGATGAAGATATGGCTGAGTCCATTTCATTTTATGTGATGAATCCGGATTTACTCATGTCAAGGTCAATAAGAAAATTTGAGTTTATTAGGGATAGAATTATGAACGGTACTAGATATGTTGCCATGATTAGACAGGATTTGACATTCATGGTTTATAACTTATTCCCTGATTATAACTATCCAGGGAAAATAAAGAGGGTTGATGTTAAGGTAGAGGGCAAATCAAATGAGGATAAAAAAATAACTTTAGAAATTGAATTAAATATTATTGATAGTGCAAGGGATGGTGCATCTTCTGGCTATACCAGATTTGCAAGTTCTATTGGTACAATATTTGATGTAGGCTTGTCTCCAGTTGATAAAAATGGGTATATTTTAAGAGGCCAAATAACAGTGAGTAAATTTTTCAAAAGCGGTTATTGGACAGTAAATCAAATTATGGTTTCGGATGCGGTCGGAAATAAAAGGTATGAGAATAACAATACTTTTGGTTTAAAATTATTTTTGGATAATCCTTTAGAGGATTTATTGCCGCCAATTTATATTGATAACACATTGAAACTGGGAAAAGGCATTTCGAAATTTAGTGGAATGGGCCCTGGTGAAGATGTCAATGGATTTTCAACACAATATGTTGAAGCTAAGTTTGATTTGAAAGATAAAAATAATATACCTTATATAGGTGTAGATTTTGCTTTTCCAAAACTTGACGAGAAAGGGGTTAAATCAGCTTTACAATTGGGTGTTTTAGGAAGTAATGATAAAAGATATTATAACAATGATTCAGTTAATAATGAAATTAAACATATTTTATATAGATATCCCATTCCTGAATATTTTCCTAAAGGATATTATGAAGTTACTTTAATGAGATTGGTCGATGAGGGTGGTAATCCAAAAAATGCTTTCTTCATGAATGACACTGCTTCGTTTAAAATTGGTGCCGGGGATCTTAAAACTTCAAAACATGTTAGAGATAGTATTTATATTGATACTAAATACCCAGACTTTATACCACCCGTTTTAGATATTAATGCGATTACAATAAAAGCAACACCAACCAATCCTAAAGCCCCTGATGGTGAAACCTTGTTTGAAATGGAGTTTTTTGCCAAAGACTCTTCCGCATATATTGGAAACGAAGCAGGTGTTAAACACGGATACTATTTGTTGAGAGATCCTCAGGGAAAGCAGCATGGGTTTAGTATGCAAAATGACTTTAATAAAATCAAAGGAAATTTTTATTATCTAGTTACGGATCCCGATGGAAAGCCAGGCTTTTGGCGAAAATATAAAGTGAGCACATTGCTTCCCAAGGGTTCTTCACCTGGTTTATGGGGTGTGGAGTCAATCGATTTAATCGATCGAGCGAATAATACAAAGCGTTATAGTTTTGTTGAGTTGGTTCGATTTGATATTGAAGAGAAAGATTCTTCTCAAAAAGTGAATCCAATAATTGAAATTTTAGGCAAGAAAGTGAATGCTAAAAATGTCGATTCTGTTTCTTTATCGATTTCATGTAAAACCTGTACTCAAAAAAATTACAGAGCGAGAATATATAGTGATATGGGTGGGGAGTCTGTTTTGTATGAAGGGGTTATGGATAAAGATTCAATTGTTGTTAAAAATATAAAGTTAAAAGGAGTTAATGATGGCACCCTTTATGCGACTGTATTTGTATTAGATACTGCAAAAGTACTATTAGGTATTGGAAAGGCGCAGTATACCAAAGATGTGGTTGCACCTAAATCTTCAATTTTAAAAA
>JBIIRW010000095.1:0-5456 GCA_044341385.1 Sediminibacterium sp.
GGTAAAAGCTATTTGATTAAAGTTAAGCATAAGCGTAATTTGGAGAGAGGACAACAACCTTATTCATTAGTTATTAGTGGTGCTGGTGGTGTAGCTTATTGTGCATCCACTGCAAGTTCCAGTGCCGGAAGTAAGATAGACAGCATAAGCCTCAATAATATCCAATTTGTACCAGCTACCAATAAGGATTATGTAGATAACACTAATTTATTCATTAACGGAGAACCCAATAACACTATCAATTTATTTTTAAAACTAGCAAGTGCTGATGCAACCAATAATACGCGTTTTGTAAAAACCTTTATTGACTATAATAATAATGGCACATTTGAAACAAATGAATTGGTCAATACAAGTGCAGCAATCACCAATAGCAATTATACTGCAAGTATTAGCTTACCTGATACCTTACAACTTGGTCGCTTAATGAAGTTAAGAATTGTGGTGATGGAAACCACAAACAGCGCTAATGTATTGGCATGTGGCACTTATACAAACGGGGAAACACAGGATTATACTTTAAGAATCATTAACCCTTCGAGCGATTTACAAATGTCGGATTTAGTAAGTCCACAGAATGCAGCTTGTAAAAGATCAGTACAATATGTCACAGTAAAAGTGACCAACAATGGAACAACACAACAAAAAAACTTCCCACTTAGCTTAACGGTAACGAAGGGTACGAATACCATTTTAAATATCAATGAAACTTTTAATGGTCGTTTGGAAGCTGGTGAGTCTATGAATTATACCTTCCAAAAACCAATCAATTTAGAAGCAGCAACTAAATATTCATTCACAACAACAGTTTCATCTACCATTGACCAACTAAAAGAAAATAATACTTTAATTACGGCTATCACTACTGCTGATAATAGTATAGCGCCTACTGGTACAGCAATCAATTGTAACAATAGTTTAAAGCTTACTGTAAATTCACCATCTACAAGTAAAAGTTACATTTGGTATGACAGTGCAAACTTAGAAACACCCATTGCTGCGGGAACCAATATCACTGCTACATCATCCAAAAGCAATTTATATTTAACACATGGGTTCCAAGGATTTGTTGGACCTGCCCACAATACCACATTGGGTGCAGGTGGTTACAATAATTTCAAGGGCAACTACATGAAGGTGACTACTGGTACGCCAATGACTATTAATACAGTAAAATTATATACTGCGAATGCGGGAAAAATTAAATTTGAATTGATGTTTATGGCCACCGACACCACTTACTATCCTGGACTATCTCAATTTGTTACAGTTAATGCTGCGGCAAGTTCCCCAAGTCCAAGTGCTGGCGCTTCCAATTACGTAGCTGGCGATTCAGGTAGAATTTATGAACTTAACTTTAAGTTAAATGTTGCAGGTAACTATTATATTGTTGCCACTTGCGATAGCACTGCTAGTTTATACAGAAACAATAATGTTACAACAAACCCATATCCGATTGGACCAAATAAAGTGTTCAGCTATACGGGCAATAGCGTTACTCCTGCTACTGGAAATTTCCAAAACTTTTTCTACTTTTTTTATAACACACAAATTAGTACGAGTGACTGCGACAGCCCCCCTACTACAATTCCTGTGAATATAATAAGTGCCCCAACGTTTAAATTGCAAGGCGATAGCTTAACTGCCACTGTAGCTACCTCCTACCAATGGTATATGAATGACGAATTTTTAAATGGCGCTACTAGTCAGGTTTACAAGCCAACAAAAAATGCAATTTATAAAGTAATGGCAAATACCAATGGGTGCCAAATACTATCTGAAAACAAACTTGTTTTAGTAAGAGACAATAGCGGCAATATCATCACTAATATTGTAGAAGGTTCTGCGAAGGATATTAATTTAAGAATAACTTCCACTGATTATATTGAAAATTTAATCAAAGGAAACACCTTTTATGTTTCATTTGGCAACTTACAAACCAACGATATTTCATTAGATGTATTGAATTCGATGGGTAACCGTGTAGCGTTTAAAAACAAACTTGTTAATCAAAGAACTCCACAAAAAATTGACATTCCAAATTTAGTTACTGGCGTTTATTATATTAAAATATATGCCAACAACAAAGTTTATGTTCAACGAGTTTTTATTACTAATTAATTAAAATATAATAATATGGCACTAGAATGGGTGGAAGGTGTAATCACAAAAATTATTGATGAAACTCCAAATACGAAAAGATTTTACTTTGAAATATCAAGTTTAGAAAAATTTGATTTTATACCAGGTCAATTTGTAACGCTTGATTTACCAATTCATGAACAAAAAAATAAGCGTTGGAGAAGCTACTCTATTGCTTCAGAACCCAATGGTACCAATACTTTTGAGTTAGTTATTGTGCATTTAGAGGGTGGTCTTGGAACTACCTATTTATTTAATGAAGGTAAAGTAGGCACTAAAGTTACATTAAGAGGCCCGCAAGGTGTTTTCACTTTGCCTAAGAACTTTGAAAACGATGTTTATTTTATTTGTACTGGAACAGGTATCGCTCCTTTCCGTTCAATGATTCGTTATATACATGAACACAAAATTCCGCACAATAATATTCATTTAATTTTTGGCTGTCGAAAATTTGAAGATGGCTTGTATATTGACGAATTAAAAGAATTAGAAAGCAAAGAACCAGGATTCCATTTTCACCCTTGTTATTCTAGAGAAACTGAAGTGCCGGTTGGTTCACATATTGGATATGTGCATCCTGTGTACCAAGAATTATTGAAAGAGAACAAAGAAACAGCACATGTTTGGTTATGCGGTTGGAAAGCAATGATTGATGATGCACGCAAGAATATGACTGAGCTCGGGCTAGATAAAAAACAAGTGCACTTTGAATCTTTCGGTTAATTGATTCTCACGCGTTTACTTCATAAATAAGGCCCCGAGTTTTTGCTCGGGGCCTTATTTATGAATACCAAAATACTTCTTCATTCAAAATACGAATTTTTCGACTCGCTAAAAACGCTCGCTCAAAATTGTATTTCTGAATTCCGAAGCAAAGCGAAATAATTATTTAAGCAGTCTAGCTGATATGCGCTAGCACTAATTCTCTTACTTTATTCATTGCAATACGCTCTTGCAACATACTATCGCGGTAACGAATAGTCACGGTGCCATCTTCTTTGGTTTGATGATCAATGGTCACGCAGAAAGGCGTTCCAATGGCATCCTGACGACGATATCTTTTACCAATCGCATCTTTCTCTTCATAAAAGCAATGGAATGACTTTTTACATTCATCCATCAATTCTTTGGCTAATTCAGGTAAGCCGTCTTTCTTAGTTAAAGGAAGTATGGCTAATTTATTAGGCGCAACTTTCGCTGGCAAATGCAATACCACTCTTGAATCAGTAGTGCCATCTTCCTTAGTAATCGTTTCCTCCTCATAGGAATTGGCTAACAATAATAAAAACATTCTATCCAATCCAATGGAAGTTTCAATCACGTATGGCACATAATGTTGGTTGATCTCCGTATCAAAATACTGCATCTTCTTTTTACTGAACTCTTGATGACGCGTTAAATCAAAATCGGTACGAGAGTGTATTCCTTCTACTTCCTTAAAGCCAAACGGAAATTCATATTCAATATCCAAAGCCGCATCGGCATAGTGTGCTAATTTAACATGGTCATGAAAACGATATTTTTCAGGCGCAATACCCAAACTTAAATGCCATTGCATTCTTTCATTTTTCCAATGCTCATACCATTCTTTTTGCGTACCCGGTTTAATGAAAAATTGCATTTCCATTTGCTCAAACTCACGCATTCTAAATATAAACTGACGTGCTACAATTTCATTTCTAAAAGCCTTACCCGTTTGTGCAATACCAAATGGAATTTTCATCCTGGCCGTTTTTTGCACATTTAAAAAGTTAACAAAAATACCTTGCGCCGTTTCTGGTCTTAAATAGATAGTGCTTGCTTCTTCTGCAACAGCACCAATTTCTGTAGAGAACATTAAATTAAACTGCCTTATCTCGGTCCAATTACTCGTGCCACTTACACTACAAGTAATTTTATTTTCTTCAATTAATTTTTTTAGCCCCTCAAAATCTTCCTTTGCCAACAAGGCATCCATATCGGCCAATAGCTTTTCAGCAGCTTCATTATTTCCTTTCGCTATTAAAGTATCCGCATGCCCTTCAATCAAATGATCAACACGGTATCTTTTTTTACTTTCTTTGTTGTCGATTAATGGATCGCTAAAACTATCCACATGTCCACTCGCTTTCCAAGTGGTGGGATGCATAAAAATAGCAGCATCAATACCCACAATATTTTCATGCATTTGCGTCATGCTATTCCACCAATAGTCACGAATATTTTTTTTCAATTGCGCACCGTAGGGGCCGTAATCATATACTGCGCTCAACCCATCATAGATTTCACTACTTGGGAAAACAAAACCATATTCTTTGGCGTGCGAAATAATCGCTTGTAATGTATTGTCTGGTTGTACCTTACTCATAGGTTGCAAATATACTACGAGATTGTATTATCGATGTAATTTTTCGTTGTTTTGATGGCGAGACCCGTCCCTTTGTGTTTTCTTTTGTATGTTTTTCTCCAAAGCTGTGGCCAAATCGATGCCCGTTTGATTGGCTAAACAAATCAACACAAATAAAACGTCTGCCATTTCATCGGCCAATAATACTTCCTCTTCTTTATTTTTAAAGGACTGATCCCCAAATTTGCGCACCATAATTCTAGACAACTCACCTACCTCTTCCATTAAAATTCCCAAATTAGTGAGTTCACTAAAATACTTTACCCCGACTGTTTTGATCCATTGATCTACTTGCTCCTGTGCTTGTTGAATGGTGGTTGTATTTGACATCAGTTTATTTGCTTTTTTATTAATTAAAACTAAACTCGGTTGGATTTATTCTTTATTTTTTGAATCTATTGTTATAGTGACTGGTCCATCATTAATGAGTGCCACTTTCATATCTGCACCAAATTTGCCTGTTTGTATGGAGGTTCCCAAATCCTTTTGTAATTGTTGTATCATGCCCTCGTATAATGGAATCGAAACCTCCGGTTTAGCAGCTGCAATATAGGAAGGGCGATTGCCTTTTTTGGTGGAGGCATGTAAAGTAAATTGGCTTACCAATAAAATTGCGCCACCCACTTCAATCAAACTTTTATTCATGACCCCATTTTCGTCATCAAAAATGCGCATATGAATAATTTTATTGGAGAGCCATTCAATATCAGCGTTATCATCTTCATTTACAATTCCCACCAAAACCATTAAACCCCGTTGAATTTGGCCAATTATTGTGCCCTCCACTGTGACGCTCGCTTCCGAAACCCGTTGAATTACCGCTCTCATGTATTGCTGTTTTGCACCATGAAGATAAACAAAACTATTTTCACTAATTTAGCTGTAATTTCAAGCCCTTGAGTAGTATTAAAAAATTAGTAAGTCAAAC
>JBIIRW010000096.1:0-5432 GCA_044341385.1 Sediminibacterium sp.
CGCGTTTTTGTGATAAAATTATAAAAACACGAAAACTAATTTTATTCGTCCTTAAAATTACCTTATTTTTGCCCCCCAAATGGAGGGCGTAGCTCAGTAGGTTAGAGCGACAGTTTGTGGCACTGTAGGCCGTGGGTTCGAGACCCATCGTTCTCCCCCTTTTTAATCCTATTCTTACCAATTTACTTGTTAAGAATAGGATTTCTTTTAAAAACAGGCTTTATGGAAACATTTTTAATCCCCATGCTGACTGGCTTATTTGGCTGGCTGCTCATTTGGCTATTGGGAAAAAGCCTTTTTTTCCCAATCAACCCAATTCGAATAGGCGGATTTTCATGGGAATCCAATCTTGCTCATTTATTCAAACAATTCCCTGTTGAACTGCTTATACCCAACGAAACCGAGAGCGAAGCTAGTTTCAAAGCAATGCAGCCATTAATGGAGGAAAAACTAGATTTCTTCTTTAATCATACGATTAAGGACAAGTTACCTATGATGTCTATGTTTATAGGCGATAAAACCGTTGCCCAACTTAAATCGGTTTTTTTAGAAGAATTAGCGAGCATCTTCCCGCAGCTTATTGGTCAATTTGCCCAAAATGCTACAATGAATATTTCAAAATCCTTAACGACTAAATTGTCCGATAAATTAGCACCCATTATTATGAAAGCAATAAAACCCATGCAATGGGCTGCTTTTATCCTAGGAATCTGTTGGGGAGGCCTAATAGTGCTCTTTTTACATTCATTTTAAACAAATTCCTTTTTAAACTGTATTAATTAATTGCCGTTCATAATATCTGAATACCACCCTTAGATATTATGCCTGATATTTGCAAAATCAAATAAACTCAAAGGTCCAATACACATCCAATAAGTATGAAACAAAAAATAACAATCGCATTTATTTTCATTTTTATCCAATTCATAAGCAATGCACAAAGGCCCACCGATTTGGCGCCAAAAGCGGCTGCAGGAAATATGAACATGGGAAGATATTATGGTAAAATTGTGGATGCAAATAAGAAAGGTATTGACGGCGCAACGCTTCAAATTAAAGGAAGCAAGTATGACCCAATAACCAAAAAAACAAGTGAAACTATTTTAGGAACCCAATTGAGTGCTTCGAATGGTGATTTCAGTTTTGAAAATTTACCAGTGATGGGTAATTTAAAATTAGTCATCACCGCAATTGGATATAAAAAAATAGAAAACACTCTAAGCTTTAACATCAAAATGGGTGGCGGACAAAGCATGCAGCAAATGATGGCGATGGTGGATAAAGATTTAGGTAATATTAAATTAGAAGAAGATCCAACCGATTTGAAAAGTGTAACAGTAACCAGTTCTGCACGCCCGCAATTTGAAATGGGTATTGATCGTAAAATATTTAATGTAGATAAAAATATAGTCAGCAGTGGTCAGACTGCTGTGGAAGTAATGAAAAATATCCCCAACTTAAACGTGGATATTGACGGAAATGTTACTTTAAGAAATGCGACCCCTACCTTATTGATTGACAATCGACCTACTACTTTAACCATGGATCAAATTCCAGCAGACATCATTGATAAAGTAGAAATTATAACTAACCCTTCAGCAAAATATGATGCATCTGGTGGTAATGCAGGTATATTAAACATTGTATTAAAAAAGAATCGTAAAAATGGATACAATGGTGGCATAAGGACTGGAATAGATATGCGTGGAAAATTTAGTGGTGGAGGTGATTTAAATATTAGAGATAGTAAATTAAACTTTTCATTGAGCGCGAATTCATTTGGTCGCAAATCCATAAGCAATAACACCAATGATCGACAAATTTTAGGGACGCCCCTTCCTACTTATGCAAATACCATCAACGATGGCAAAAGTAATGGCTCCTTTAACACTTATCGTGGCGGATTAGACTACTTACCAGATAACAGAAATACTTTCTCCTTATATGGAACAATAAGTCAGGGTGGCTCCTTGTCGAGTGGGGATCAAGTCATTGACTCCTTAATTGGCAATTTGAAAAAAAGTTACACATTGAACAACAGTTCCGACTTTAATTATTTAAATAAAGGTGCCCAGATAAGTTTTAAACATCTATTTGCAGAAAGGGGACATGAAATTACAGCAGATTTTAATTATAATGGGAGTAGCTTAGATACTTGGTCTAAAATAAACTCCTCTTTTTTAAACCAACAAAGTAATGGCATCGGCGACAGAACAACTTATACCACTAATATCGATTACGCACGTGAGTTTAAAAATGAAGTTAAATTTGAAGCAGGATTTAGATTGAATGTTCGCAGTGATTTTAATAGTAGAGATCAATTCAGAGATAATATCTATTTAGGTAGCATCAGCAATAAATTCAAATTCGGAGAAGACGTAGCTGCTGGTTATGTAAATTTAAATGGCAAGAAAAATAAATTTAGTTACCAATTGGGATTAAGGGCCGAAAGTCGAACTATGACAATCAATGTGTTAAACTTTGCAGGCAAGGATTCCTTAAATAGGAAAATTTCAATCCCCGTTTCTTTATTCCCAAGCGCCTTTGTTACTTATAAAATAAATGACAAAGCAGACATGCAATTAAATTATTCAAAGAGAATTAGCGCACCTGACTTTTTTCAATTACAGCCTTTTCCTGACTATAGTGATCCACAAAATATTAGCGTAGGTAACCCAAATTTATCACCCCAATTCACCCATTCATTTGAGTTTGGATATAACAATGCTTACCAAAAAGGATCCAATTTTTTAGCCAACGTATATTATAAATACAGCACTAATTTAATCTCGAATTATGTGTATAAGGCAATTAATCCCATTACAAATGATAGCGCCTATTATATCTCTTATATTAACGCGAATACCGCCATCACTTATGGTCTTGAGCTAAGTAATAAAACAACGATTAACAAATGGTGGGACGTCAACTTGAGTTTTAATTTATTTAACTCATCCATACAAGCAACCATCCCTGGACAAAATGTAAATAATGATTTAGTAAGTTGGTTTAGTAAGATGAACCATAACTTTAAATTACCCAAAGGCTATTCTATTCAAGTGAGTGGTCAATACCAAGCCAAAACAATTTTACCTCCAGGTGGCAGTGCAGGAGGATCGGGTCGCAGTTTTGGTGGCGGGTTTGGTGGTGGACCACAATCCACTGCGCAAGGGTATAATCTTCCTTATTTTGATTCAGATATTGCGATTAAAAAAGAGTGGACTTTATCAGGTGGTCGAACCGCAAATGTATCTATCAGCGTAAGTGACCCTTTCAAAACCAGGGTAACTAAAACTTATTCTGAAAGCTTATTCTTTGTTCAAAATGTGACTCGAATCAGAGATCAGCAATTTTTTAGAATTAACTTCTCCTATCGTTTTGGTAAATTTGATGTGAATTTATTAAGAAGAAAAAATAACAGAATTGAAGATGGTGGATCTATGGAACAAGGACAATAATGAAACTAAAATAAAGGGATAGCGCCTTTATTCATACTATTTAAACCCAAAAGTAAAATTCAACCAATTTTATTTTTGGGTTTTTCCTTGCAACATAGGTACAAAGGAAAACTGATCGAAGGCTTCTTTCTTAACAGACCCATCTCTCTTTTTGGTTAAGCGCATCATGCGTTGCGCAGCTTCAGATTCATCCATAGGGATAATCATTTTACCACTAGTTTTTAATTGACTCCATAATTTTTCTGGCAAATGAGGCGCTGCAGCAGTAATTAGTATTTTATCAAAGGGCGCTAAATCTGGCAATCCCTCAAACCCGTCACCAAAGAAAAATTGTACGTTCAAATACAAGTCCTTAAAAACATATTTGGCAGTTTTATCAAACAATTGCTTTTGTCTTTCAATGGTAAACACCTGGGCACCCATTTCGGCTAGAACTGATGTTTGATACATACTCCCTGTTCCAATTTCAAGTACTTTGTCCCCTTTTTTAATTTGTAATAATTGTGTTTGATAAGCAACCGTATACGGCTGTGATATAGTTTGATCTGCAGCAATTGGAAATGCGCGATCTTCATAAGCAATTTTATCAAAAGCAGAATCTAAAAAAAAATGTCTGGGGATTTTACCTATAGCAGACAAAACATTTTCATCTGTTATGCCTTTATCCCTTAAAAGAATCACTAATTTTTCTCTTAACCCTTTATGAAGGTAGGCGTCTACCAATGGCGCTGATTTATTCATGCTTTAAGGCTAATTTAATTGCATGTCTTTGATAATGCCATTTATTTTTTCTTGTAACATTTGATATTTACTATCGAATGATTCCCTGTCCTTTAGTTCTGTATTCACACTAAAGTAAAATTTAATTTTAGGCTCTGTACCACTTGGCCTTGCAGAAATTTTACTACCCTTCGCAGTAATAAATTGCAATACATTACTTTTAGGTAAATTTAATTTCCAAGTTTCACCCGTCTGTAAATTTTTTCCCAGCTGTAACTCATAATCTAATACTGTTACCACTGCTTCGCCGTCAATAGTCACAGGGGGTGACTGACGATATCCTTCCATCATGTCCTTAATTTCCTGCTGTCCGTTCATTCCCTTTTTGGTAATACTGATTAAATTTTCATAATAAAAACCATATTGAATATATAATTCAATCATCTTATCAAATAGTGTTTTACCCTTGCTTTTTTCATAGGCTGCCATTTCACATAATAAGGCTACCGCACTCACCGCATCTTTATCCCGAATTTGATCTCCAATCATTAAACCAAAGCTTTCTTCGCCACCAATTATATAATTTTCCTTGCCTTCTTTTTCTTTTACTAATTCAGCAATCCATTTGAACCCAGTTAATACATTGTAGCAATTAACTTCGTTTATTTTAGCTACCTGGTTGATCATTTCTGTCGTTACAATGGTAGTCACTACCATATCATTAGCTGCAGCAATTCCCTTAGCCCTTCGGGCCTCCATCATGTAAGCAAATGCCAACACAGCTGTTTGATTGCCATTCATTAATACCCATTCTCCTTTATGATTTTTAACACCCACCCCTACTCGGTCTGCATCCGGATCTGTGCCTAATAAAATATCCGCATCCATCGCTTTCGCTTTTACCAAACCAATGCTCATGGTTTCACTTTCTTCCGGATTCGGGTATTTAACCGTTGGGAAATTTCCATCAGGTGTTGCTTGTTCATCTACGACCGTCACATTCGTAAAACCAAAACTAGCTAACACTTTTGGCACCAAAGTAATTCCTGTGCCATGAATGGGCGTATACACAATTTTTAAATCCTGTTGTTGTGCAATTATTTCAGGATACACACTTAATGATTTAAGCATTTTGATATAATCCTGATCCATTGCTTCCCCCATCAATTGTATATTATGCTCGCCACCTGACCACTTAACCTCATCTACTTTTTGAATTAGTTCAACTTCACTAATTACATTTTTATCATGCGG
>JBIIRW010000097.1:0-5385 GCA_044341385.1 Sediminibacterium sp.
CTTCTAAAATGGAAGCAAGTGTAAAAGGAGTCGTTTCCAAAAGCAGCAATATTTTTGAAGCTTTACAACTTAGATATTTTGGCCCAATTGATGGACATAATATTACCAATTTGGTGGATACTTTGAATGACCTCAAGGAAATTCCTGGCCCTAAACTATTGCATATCATTACCGTGAAAGGAAAGGGTTATGCATTGGCTGAAAAAGACCAAACCAAATGGCATGCCCCAGGTTTGTTTGATAAATTAACAGGGGAAATAATTAAGAAAAAAATTGAAACACCACAACCTCCAAAATACCAGGACGTATTTGGACATAGTATTGTTGAATTAGCAAAAGTGAATCCGCAGATAATGGGTGTGACGCCTGCAATGCCAAGCGGATCTTCTTTAAAATTCATGATGGATGAAATGCCACACCGCGCATTTGATGTAGGTATTTGCGAACAACATGCAGTCACCTTAAGTGCTGGACTTGCAACGCAAGGCATCAAAGTTTTTTGCAACATTTATTCTTCCTTCATGCAACGCGCATATGACCAAGTCATTCATGATGTTGCTATTCAAAAATTACCTGTCGTATTTTGTTTGGATCGCGCTGGTTTAGTAGGCGAAGATGGTCCAACACATCATGGCTGTTATGATATTGCTTTTTTCAGATGTATCCCTAATATGATTATTAGCGCACCCATGAACGAACAAGAATTGCGCAATTTAATGTACACCGCACAACTTCCTGAAACCAACCTGCCCTTTGTCATTCGTTACCCAAGAGGGGAAGGCGTGATGGTGGATTGGCAAAAACCTTTTGAAAAAATAGAAATTGGCAAAGGCCGCAAACTAAAGGATGGTAAGGATATCGCGATTTTAAGTTTTGGACACCCTGGTAATTTTGTTCAAACAGCCATTCGCAATTTACGTCCAGAAGGTATTGACCCAGCGCATTATGATATAAGATTTGTAAAACCTTTGGATACCGATTTATTACATGAAGTATTTCAAAACTATTCCATGATTATCACTGTTGAAGATGCAACAGTAGTGGGTGGTTTTGGTTCAGCTATTTTAGAATTCATGAACGAACATAATTACAACGCTAAAATTAAAATTTTAGGAATACCGGATACCATTGTGGAGCATGGCACTTTGAAAGAATTACAAAACGAATGTCATTACGATACAAATGCAATTATGGACACTGTAAAATCCTTATTAGGAAAAACATTGCTTACAGAGGTATAACTACAGAAAAATAAATTACAGAAAGAAGTGTTATAGTTGGTAAAATAAAGTAGCATTTTTAAAATACACTTTCTCTTGATCTATTACAGGTAAACAATTTTCAATAACTTCTCGGTAGGCATTGATGGATTTAACAAACCCGCCCGCCAATAATGAAACAGGCCAATCACCCCCACAAAAACAACGGTCAGTGCCAAACTGTTCCAGCGCATACTCAATACTAGCTTGAATATCAGCGGATGTCCAAGTTTCAAATTTGCCAGTAGCCAAAGCTAATCCTGAAATTTTTGCATGTATATTTTTATGCTGTGCTGCCAACTTGATATTGGTGCGCCAAATATCCATTTGTGATTGATGTGGTATTGGTGGATTATTCAAATGATCCAGTACTAAATTTAAACTAGGGATTTTTTCAGCAATGGTGATTGCCGCTTTTAAATGCGCTTCCTTCACACCCACGATATCATAAGTGATATGATGGTGTGCTAAAATTTTCAAGCTTTCAATCACCTTATCTTGCAACAACCAATAATCATTGGCTTCGTTATGAATTAAGTGCCTGATGCCTTTTATATAAGGCTGGGTGACTTTCCAATTTTCAATCAGGTTCTGTGTTTTTGACGGGTCTTCTAAGGGCACCCAACCCACTACGCCTTGGATCCAATCATTATGCGCTGCAGCGCTTAACATTAATTCAGTATCCTCCAAATTATTTGCCGCTTGCACTAAAACGGCACTCGTCACGTTTACTTTTGATAATTGCGGATATAATTCGTCGGGTAGATAATTGCGGGCTAAAATGGAGGTGTCTCCTTGCAACCAACTATAATGAACTTTGATCAAGTCCCAAATATGTACATGGGTATCAATAATGGGTATCGACATAATTAAAATAAATTTATATCGCTGAAATTCAAGTGCACACTACTAATTTAAACTTGGATCAAAATCGCCTTCATCCAAAGTTGACTCATCTACTACTTCATCCTTGAATGCTTCTAAATTAGGGGTTTCATAAGAATCAAAGGTATCAACATGTCCAGGTTCTAAATCTTCTTCGCGATTTTCATTCCATTCAATAATGAAATTATTACGTCCTTCCCCCACTAGTAACTTCATATATTTTTGTTGCGCTAATTCAAGGATAGATAAGAAAAAGAACAAAGCTTGAACGCGATCCTGACAAACATCAAATACTTTTTCAAAAGCGACTGTCTTCCCTTCTTGCACTGTTTTCAATAAATACTCCCTACTACTTTCCATCGTATAGTTATACCTAACAACAGTATGTACCGGACGATTTTGTCGTTCTTGCAAACGGGTCATTACTTTTTCAAATGACTTCATCAATTTAAATAAAGTAACTGTTTGCAACTCGGTTCCTTCCGCAGCTTCCTCCCCTACAATAGACATTTCTTGTTTGATATTCCCACGCTTCATCATTAACATTCTTAGGGATTCCAAATCAGCCATTTGCACTGCTGCTTCTTTATATTTTTTGTATTCAAGAATTTTATCAATCAATTCCTGTCTTGGATCAATTTCATTTCCTGAAGCATCTAACTCCTTTCTTGGTAATAATAATTTTGCCTTGATACGCATTAGGGTGGATACGAACAAGATGAACTCGCTACTTAATTCGATATTCAACTTTTCCTCTTGATGGATAAAGTCCAAAAAATCATTGATAATTTTAGTGATTTGGATATTATAGATATCCATTTCGTCACGCTCAATAAAAAAAAGCAATAAGTCAAATGGCCCCTCAAATTGGTCCACTTTGATCGAATAATTTGTATGCTGGCTCATACCTACAAAGAAAAGGAATCGTCATTAAATTAGCGTTAATTGATAGATTATTTATCCACTTTTAATCAAATAAATAGCATCTTTGCCCAAATTTTACTTCATGAACAAAAAGTTGATCAATTGGGGCATTTTTATACTACTTTCTGTTATTTGGGGAAGCTCCTTTTTATTGATGAAGATAGGAATGCAAGCCGGTACCGTTCAATTGAGCCCTTACCAGGTTGCTTCTTTAAGGATGGTATTTTCAGGTATTGTATTACTCCCTTTCGCTTTTAAGGCACTACAACAAATCCCTAAAAATAAATTAGGGCTCGTGATTTTATCCGGCATTATTGGCAATTTTATCCCTGCCTACCTATTTTGTATTGCCGAAACAAAAATTGATAGTGCTTTGGCTGGTATACTCAACTCACTTACCCCTTTATTCACCATAATCGTAGGAATGGTTGTTTTTAAAATCAGTATTGACCCAAAGAAAATGGGTGGTATATTATTGGGATTAGTTGGATTATGTATTTCGGTGGTGGCCGGAAAAACGCTACACTTTGAAAACATTTCCTTTAGTATTTTTATTATCCTAGCTACTATTTGCTATGGCTTCAATGTGAATATGGTAGGAAAGCATATGCAAAATATTAGTGCAATCAATATTGCTTCTGTTGCATTTTCATTTTCCATTATACCAGGCATGGTCATTTTATATACGACAGGTTATTTTAGTAATGATTTCACTAACCCTGCTTTATTAAATGCAACTTTAGCAAGTGGCACCTTGGGTGTAATCAATACCTCCATTGCTTCTATATTATTTTATGTTTTAGTGAAACGTGCAGGTATTTTATTTGCATCCACAGTGACCTATGCAATTCCATTTGTTTCCTTGGCCATGGGTTTGTTATACAATGAAGCAATACATCCAATGCGCCTATTGGGCCTAGCTATTATACTTTGTGGCGTTTATATTGTAAATAAAAGAAGCACAGCCAAATAACTTATACGGTCATCATTTCTTTTTCCTTGGCTTCCAAATGTTTTTCAACCAAAGCAATATACTTATCAGTCAATGATTGAATGGTATCTTCCGCGCCTTTACAAATATCTTCACTCATACCGTCCTTTTGTAATTTTTTTACTTGTTCAATATGATCTCTTCTGATATTGCGAATAGCTACTTTGCTAACTTCTCCTTCACCACTTGCCTTTTTAAATAATTCCTTTCTGCGCTCTTCTGTAAGTGGCGGCATAAATAAACGAATATTGATACCATCATTTTGTGGCGTAATTCCAATATTAGCCGCCATAATTGACCTTTCAATTAAAGGCAACATGTTTTTTTCCCAAGGTTGGATACTGATGGTTCTAGAGTCCAACACCTGCACATTCGCAACTTGACTAATCGGTGTAGGTGTGCCATAATAGTCAACATTAATTCCTTCTAAAATGGAAGGTGTTGCCTTTCCAGCCCTAATCTTAGTTAATTCAATTTCTAAGTGATTAATGGCCTTTTTCATAGCCAATTCCGCTTCCCCACTAATTTTTTGAAATTCGTCCGACATATTAGAATGATTTGAGTAAACAAAGCTACGCAAATCATCGTATTGTTCATCCCCCTTTTTAAGCATTTTTTAAAAGTTTTCGCCAACATTTAGGGGATGAATTCTATCTTTGTGCCCTACTGATACAAATATTATGGCAACTACCGATTTAACAAAAATTGCATCTCAAATTAGAAGAGATATCGTAAGAATGGTTCATGCACAACAAAGTGGCCACCCTGGTGGTTCTTTAGGCTGTACTGATTTTTTAACTGCCTTGTATTTTAAGGTGTTGAAACATGATAGTAGTTTTTCAATGGATGGGAAAGGAGAGGATCTTTTCTTTTTATCCAATGGTCATATTTCACCAGTTTTTTATTCTGTACTTGCAAGATCTGGTTATTTTGATGTAAAAGAATTAGCCACTTTTAGAAAAATAAATTCTCGTTTACAAGGTCATCCAACTACCCATGAGCATTTACCAGGTATTCGTATTGCGAGTGGATCTTTAGGACAAGGCATGAGTGTTGCCATTGGTGCAGCATTATCTAAAAAATATAATAACGATAATCGCACTGTCTATTGTTTACATGGCGATGGCGAATTACAAGAAGGACAAATTTGGGAATCGATCATGTTTGCTGCACATAATAAAGTAGATAATTTAATTGCAACTGTAGATGTGAATGGCCAACAAATTGATGGCCCATTAAGTAAAGTATTATCACTAGATAGTTTAGAAGATAAATTCAAAGCATTTAATTGGACCGTATTACATATGGACGGTCATAATATGGAAG
>JBIIRW010000026.1:0-18285 GCA_044341385.1 Sediminibacterium sp.
TCCGCCATAAGGTGTCATGGGTACCTGTCCTGGATATTTTTTTCCATTCACTACGATTGGACCATAAATTCCTTTCAAAACAATTTTTATTAAACGATCCTCATTTCCTAAAACCCATTTTGATTCGCTTAATGGCGGAAAGCCAGATGCAGCCAATCCTTTTCCATTCGGTTGGTGACAAGTATTACAAAAACCATCTCGTAAATAAATTTCTTTTCCGGTTTGGATTAAGGTGGCGCTTACTTCCCCTGCAACATCTTTTATAGCTGCTGCTTTTTTAACTACAACATTGTGCCCTTCCAAATGCGCTACTGCTGTTTTGTGTGCTTTAATCATCCAGCTATCTAATGGTTTTTTTGCAGCTTCAGTTTCAATGGCCAAGCCTTTTTCTTTAGGCAACCAAGAGGCTGCTACTATTGCTTCTAATCTTACTCGGCTATTTTCGTCTTTTGCTGCATTCAATAACAAGTTGGCTTGGTCTGGTAATTGTTTTTCGTTGAAGCGCACAACCTCAACGGCAGCAGCTCTCACGCGATAATCCTTTGCGTTTAATAATTGACGAAGTAAATCTTGATCCACTTTGTTTTGACCCCAGCTCACCCATAAGGCTTCCATTAAAAACTTTTCATAAGTGGGTGCTGTTTTATCTAGTTTTGCTACCCATGTTTTTAGTTTCGGCAATACTTCGCTTGCCGGATGTGCGCGTAATTCACGACGTGTTCTGTATCGTGTACGATATTCAGGAAGCGTTAAATTATTTAATAACTCATCCACGCTTGCGCCCGCTACTTTTGCTGGTACAACTAATGGACGTGAAGGATAGGTTATACGATAAATGCGACCATGCACATGGTCTCTTAATGGATCGCGCGCATTATGTTGCATGTGGCCAATTAAAACATTATGCCAGTCTGCAATATATAAAGAACCATCGGGTGCAAATTCTAAATCAACGGGGCGGAAATTAAAATCAGAAGAAGTCATGATATCATGACGAAGTTTACTTTTATATCCCGTGCCATCATCAAACATTTGGTGTTGTTTGGTTCCTAAAAAACCAATCGTATTATTAATTAATAAATCGCCTTGTACATTATCGGGAAAGTGTCGACTAGAAACAAATTCGATTCCAGAAGTTGGACGCACCATTTGGCTTTCCTCAATAATGTTGGCTGCCTTAGGTGTTGCTTCTGCATATCTTGATTTAACAGTGCCTGGCATCATCCAAGTAACTTCTGGTCCTGATGTTTCTGCATAAAAAACTTGTCCCCACTCATCAAAAGCAATACCCCATGGATTTGGTATTGAAAGCTGTGCAATGCGATCTAGTTTTTTATTTTTTGGATCGTATCTAAAAAATCCGCCGTTGGTTCCACGAACCGGACCATAAGAGGTTTCAATATCATTCAATAAAAAAACACCCTCGCCCATATAAATTGCACCAGACGGATCTGTCGTATATGCGTGGTGTGCGTGATGTGTATCATGGTCATCAAAACCGCTTAATAATATTTCACGGGTGTCTGCAACATCATCGCCATTCGTATCTTTTAATAACATGAAGTTGGTTCCTTGAGAAAGATAAACACCTTCTGATGCAAGTTCAAATCCTAGCGGAAGTTGAAGACCATCTGCAAATGTTGTTTGTTTGTCTGCTTTTCCGTCACCATTAGTATCTTCTAAAATAATTAATTTGTCGTTTGGTTTTGGATCACCTGGTTTCCAATGTGGATAGGTCGGCATCACCGCCACCCACAATCTTCCTTTGTTATCAAATGAAATTTGAACGGGGTTGGCTAGTTCAGGAAATTCCACTTCGGAAGCAAATAAATTTATTTGATAGCCGGGTGCCATTTTAAATTTATCAATTGCATCTTGACCATATAAATATTTCGGCAACTCCGCCTTTCCCGTTGGCATAAAATTGGTTACTACGGCAGGTAGCGGTGATGTTTTTGCATCAGCTGCAGCTAGGTCATATTTTTTTCCTTTAGCGGCAAACCAGACAGCCGAGTCACGTATAACCGTCATCTCTCTAATTTTTTGAAGCTCTGCCGGATAATTTCCTGGGCCAAATGGATCATAGCGACGCCCAAACACGTGTACACCATTCGGTGCTTTAAAATCATTATGCCACATCCAGTCCTTTTCTATTACGGCAGCTAATACACTTGCGCGATTCGCTTCATTAATTACTGGTGATTTTCCGAAAACTGCATCTACTAAAAATGGCGAAAACTTTTTATAGCCATCGTCATTTAATTGAGATCCGTCAATGGTTAAATCGTTGGTTGTGTTTTCAAGCCATGTTTTTGTAGGTGTAAATGCATCCACAAAAAGTACACCGTTTTTTTCTGCCACCTGTTTCATGGCATCTTTATATAATTGCAAATTTTTATTTTCTGTTTGGCCGTTGGGTAAATCAAACTTATTGGAAAGATCTTCAAATGCAATTGGAGAAACAATTGCAAGTTGGGGTGCTGAGCTGCCGTTATATTTTTTTGATTTCGTGTGTTTTATAAACGCTTCTAATTCTGCTTTATAATTTTCAACACCCGCTGGTCCTTGAAAAGATTCATCAAAACCAAACATCGCAATAATGATATCTGCACCATGGGTTGCAATCCATTCGTCTGGATAAGCTAAAAACCCTTCGGTACGTGGATTGTCTGCTAATTCTGTTTGAAATTTTTCAGCACCGGGAAACGCCCAAGGGGTGGGACGCCCAGAGTGTGGACGAAAACCCGGTGTGTTACCACCATCACACATATTACGAACATATAATTCATTGTTTGGATAGCGTAACTGAAGTTCGGTTTCAAAATAACCAAAGTTCATCATGCGCGAGCCTAAATTATTTCCAACTAAAATAATGTGTGCTCCTTTTTTTACCTGTAGTTTACTTGGTGCTGCAGGATTAAATGCCAACAATGCCACCCCAATTATAGTAATGGTTACAAATATGATTTTGTTTAAACTTTTTTTTATGTTCATTTTTAGTATTAACGTGTGTGACTAATAAAAATAATTTTCGATTTATTATAAAACTAAATCGGGATTGCGTGGACCAAAGTGTTTTAAAATTACTATTGGATCGGTGTCAGAATTGTTTACAATCTTTACTCCGTCTTTTGCAGCAGCTTCACTTATAAAAAACTCATCGTTAGTCAACTGACCGTATCTAATTAATGCGGGGGTTTCTATATCCCAAACGCCCATTTTACCATGGCCCTGCATTACTATTATTCCATATGCGGCACTGTCTTTTATGGTAACGGTTTGTCCAGGGAATACGGTTAATTCCTTTGCACTAAAATCATGTGATTTATAACAAACCCAATTTTCAATATAACCCTGTGCTTGCATTTCGTTTACATCATGTACAGGCTTCGGTGCCATAAAACGATTTTCCATCGTGTTCGGATCAACGTTTAACTCCCAATCCAACACGTCTAATAGTGCATCATAATCTCCTATGCTTTCTTTCGGAGTACCATTCCATAATAGTTCATCGGGAATAATTGCTTCGTTTACTAGAGATTGATACATCGCAAAAACATCCGACGCTTTTTGTGGTTCATACGTACACATACTTCCGGGCGCGTGTAATAATCCAGGAGGTACATCCCATCCTGTTCCTGGTTCTAGCTTATACGCTTGTGAATAGTTGGTGATTTTATTATCGCCCTTTGAAAAATTAACCAAGCATTCTTTAATTTGTTCTTTGGTGGTTCCTGGTGCAATGCCAATAAAGGTATACGGGAAGTCACCGCCATGATTGTTTAATTGGGGTGGAAAATAGTACGCTTCTGGTTTTCCTTTTTGTCCAATAAGTGCGGCCTTTTCGTCATTATGATGAACGTGATGTGGAAGTGGTCCCATATTATCAAAAAACTTGGAATACATTGGCCAGCTTTTATATTCATTCCATAAACGATCCCCAATTACTTGTCCTTTTAGTTCATCAATCACATCTTTTAATAAAACCTGTTGTGTTGTTTTTCCATCATTAAAAACAACGGGGCTTAATCCTTCATTTTCACCCGTCAATGGTCCGTTTTTTGCTGGCGTAGTTGATGACAACCAACGCTCATCAATACCTCCGCGTACACCACCTAATACATAATAATCATCTGGATGTAATTTAATACGACGACCTGGAACACAAAATGATCTTGGAACCCAAGTGGGTGCAAGTCGTAAAATTCCTTTTCCTTGTTCTAATGCTTTTTGTGCGATGCTTTTATTTTCCATATTAACTATTTAAAAATTGCTTTTAATTTTTTATTGTGTTATTGATTTGTTCTTGGTTGTTTAAAATTTCTATTTGTAAATCATATTGTTTTGTTTCGCCAGGTGCAATAAAAATAAGCGAACCGTCGGCGCGCGCCTTTGATTGACCAATAGGAGGGTGGGTGCCGGGTTCGATGCCGGTTACATATTCACCTCTTGCCCAGTGTTGCCAGTTGGTTAACCAAGGCATTTGTTTTTTAGGAAATTTTAAAACTGCAGCAATACCAATTTTTTTATTTTCAATGCCACAAATACAATCTCCATTATTATTTGGCTTTGCGTCAATAAAAAAAACATCTTGACCGGGGCCATTATGTTTCTCATTAATTTCGGGGCAGATTTTTGGCTGTTCGCCATTGCAAAATATTTGTGCGCCCTCGTCGGCAAGTGGCCAACCAAAATTACAATGATATAAAAGCATATGAGGCGCTGCTTCGTTGCCCCTGTTTATTATTTCATCATGAATTTGAATGGAAGATGCACCTAGTGTAGCAGAGATGGTTCGTTTTAATTCAAGCGCTGGTCCAAAAATTTTAGCTTGTTTTATTATGCCCGTAATACTCATCGTATAAATTCCGCGCGCAGGATCGGGTTGAATGATTGAAATAATTTCAGCGGGCGTGTTACTTATTAAATCGTGCACACCTCGCTCACCAAATTCATCTTTTTCATCACCGCCTACATGTGATAAACCGCAGGTGGTCACAAGTCCGCCACCAAAAGTGCGTAACCAATCGGCGCCCTTATTTGAAAAAGGTTGCGGCGCCATAACGCCTGGGTGGCTTAACCATGCAATACTATGTTGATTAAAAAAAGCATCTGCTATATCCATTGCGCGATCAATCACCACTTTAAATCGAAGACCACTTCCTGTATTAAACCAAGCAATGCGCACGCCTCGGCTAAGACCATTGTCCAACACCGAGGTTTCAATGCCGCCCACCTGTGCAACATTTGAAACCTTATCACTCCATATGGTGTTTGTTGGCTCCACGCTTATGCTTATTTTTTACTTGTATAAATTACGTGGTTTTTGTTTCCTCCCGATTTTAAATAAGCAATTAAATCACTTAACTCTTCGCTATTTAATCCGTTGATCATTCCTGGTAACATTGGAGATGTTTCAGAAACGCGCGTTCTTGCAACTTCGTTTTTAGACAATGTTCGAACCACATCAGTCGCAAATGGGTTTTGAGAAATATAATAGTTTTTATTATCCTGACGAATTAGGCGACCCAAAACTGATCCTCCTTTTTTAAGAAAGAAAATAGTAGAACCAAATTGATCTGAAATTGTTTTACTTGGCTCAATAATTGATTCTAATATATCCTTTGTGCTAAACCTAGTTCCTAGCTGTGTAAGGTCTGGTCCTGCAACGCCGCCCTCTCCATTCATTTGATGACAAGAAGCGCAAAGGGTTGCAGCAAACATTGATTTACCGCGCGTAAAATTTCTTTCGCCCACGCTGGAATCAACCGCGTTTACCGCGTTGGTTATTTTCCAGTTTTTTCCCGGTCCCTTTGGCATTATTGTTCCTGCTGGAACACCTGATCTTGAAATACTAACAATTGAATCTCCGGAGATTTTATTATACATTTCAAATTTGTCTTTTGGAACATTTGCTAAAGCATTTTTACGAGCAGTGTTTATAAATCCTACATAACAAACGCCTCCTTTATAACCAAACGCCTTATAATACCACTGAAAATATTGTTTTTGTGTCGCTGGTGTCCAACCATTTTTTGCTTGGCTTAAAACATTCGCATACCAGGTTTGTTGTGCTGGTGGAACTTTTGATAACATAGCCGCTATATCCATTCCGTATTGTGGATTCCGTAATATTAAATCGGAAGATTCTGAAATTGATTTTTGCGCAGGCGCATCATCTTTTGCTATAGCTAATAATGCCATTGTTTTTTCAACCGCTTTTGGGGCATCGATATAAACTAATAATTTACTTAATTCGCGATTAAGTGCGTTTGTTTTAGCGGGGTAGCTTGGGCTTAACGCTGCTGATACTAAATTTTTTGTCTCTGTATCAGGATCTCCTAAACGAATAAAATTTAATTCGATAGCGCGAAGTAAATCTAATTGTTGTGGCTCTGTTAGTTTTGTAAAATCTACTTTTGCTAATAAGCTAACTACGGCTTTTCCCGAGCCAGTTAAACCCTTGCGCGCGTTTGCAATTGCGGCGTGTGTTAAAATAACTGCGTCTTTTTCGGCAAGCAACTTATTATACCACTCTTCCACAGGTTGATTTTCAATAGCAATTCTTGCGGCATATCTAATAAAGCGATCAGCGTCTTTTAAATACGGCCATGCAAAACCAACTGCAGCTGGATTTTTAACACCATGATAAGATTCAAGTTGTCTACGAATTTTTTGTGTGTTTGTTAATTCTGTTACAGGAAGGGGGTCGTTTGGTAAAGAGTTATCTCCATAATAAACACGGTACAAATCTGATTCAAGTCGACGTCCTCCAGTTAAAAAATATAAAGCACCATCAGGACCAACAACACCATCTGTTAAAGGAAGTGGTGCGCCAGAAATAAATTCTTCTCCTGTTGTTTTATAAGAAGCGCCATCGGGTTCGTTATGTATTGCATATATAATTCCAAAACTCCAGTCAAAAGCAAATAAGGCTTTGCGATATTTTTTCGGAAACCTTGCATTTAAACCACTTACTAAGTTTGTGGGAGAGCCTTGTCCTACGTTAATTACCGCAGGAAGGTTGTCTGGATATTTTGGTGACCATTTATCTGTTCCTGGTCTCCATCCAAATTCCGCACCACTTGTTACGTGTACAATTCTTGTTGGGCGATACCATGGTGTTCCAAAGTCCCATTCCATGTCAGAATCATAAGCAAATAAATCACCTTGATCATTAAATGAAATATCAAAAGGATTTCTAAATCCAGATGCAATTAATTCCCAATTAGAACCGGTTGAATCTACGTGTGCAACCCAACCACCAAGTGTTTGTACGGTATTATCATGACCATTTGGATCTTTAATTAATGGGAATAAATTATCAATTTTATTTTCTGGAAAATTTCTATAAGAATTTACTTTTGGAATTTTTGTGAAATTTCCCGCAACCACGTAAATTGATTTTTTATCTGGTGATAATATTACACTATGTGGTCCATGTTCTCCTTCACCATCTAATTCTTTTAAAAGCGTTATTTTATCAAAAGTATCATCACCATTCGTGTCTTGTAATCTATATAAACCACTTCCTCTTTTTAATTTATCATTTGATCTATTATTAATCATTACATATAAACTATTAAAAGCCCATAATAAACCATGCGCGTGTCCTATTGTAACTGGTGATTTTGTATTGATTGTATCTCCATAAATTTTTAATTCTTCAATACTTGTTTTTGTAATTGTATCACCGATTGCAGGAACTTTTAAACGATATAGTGCGCCATATTGATCTGATGCAATAATTCTTCCTTTATCATCAAAGGTCATAGATACCCAAGATCCTTCTCCTTTTGCAGATGGACCATATAATCTTTCCGCATGAAAACCTTCAGGTAATTTCAGGTTTGTAATTTTAGGATCCTTAGGTTCTTGAAAATTTTCTTGTTTAGATTTTGTAAAAGAAACCAATAACACTAATAAAAAAATAGTGGTTATTACTAAACTAATGGAAGTAACTTTTTTATTCATTTTTAAAATTTATCTATTTTATGATTTGATATTTTCAAAATATTACGCTTAAATTTATTTATTACAATCCTAGAAATTTTGGTTTTAAATAAAATAAAAAGTAAGCAAAAATTGTGTATGAAAAATTAAGCTTTATGAAGCAAATAAAAAAGGGGATGATGGGTTATTATTTAAAAATAAAAATGATTTGAAAATTAGGATGAATAAAAATGGGGGTTTGAATTAATTATAAAATACTAACGATTGTTAATTTTTATTAATTTTATTATATTTTATTGTTTTACAACTTATTAAGTATTTAATATTTTTATTATATTAATATTTTAAAGGTAATTTTAATAATTTTAATTTGGTCATTCATGGGATATTGGTTTGTTTTATTTTTAACTAGATAAAAGTAGTTGATTTAAATTAAGTGTTCTTTTTTTCAATGTGTATATCAATCGTAGTATTAAGTATTAATACATTTATATAAATAACCTAATACTATTACGGCTGTTAATATCTTAATATCTTTTTTATTAACATAAATAATCAATATCATTTTATATAAATATTATATTTATATAACACGCTATAATATATACTGGCATTATATTTCATTAAATTATTTATAATATTACTTAGCTATTTAATTATTCAAAATTTAATTAATAAACATATTATACACTGTTAATTAACGGGTATAAGTGAACCCTTAAATTCAATAATAGTTAGTTATTTACTTATCCTAATTTTCTTATTCTATTTTTCTGCAGGTTTATTCAGATAAAAAGTGGAGATATCCACGAAAATTTAATTTATCCACCTACCTAATGTGTATTTTTAATCGCGTATTTACGAAAAATTGCCCTAAAAATACCCCCAAACCCCCTATTTACAACCTAGAAAACATTATTTTTGCTCTCCTATAATTATAGATATATGTCAATTATTCAGAACATTCGAGAAAGAGGTACATGGATCATCTTTACTATTATTGTAATCGCATTGGTCGCTTTTATATTACAAGATGGTGTTGGACGTCAAAATGGTAGCAATACCACAAACCTTGGTACGGTAAATGGTGAAGAAATTATAAAAACAGAGTTTGAAGAGAAGGTTGAAATCCAAGTTCAAAACTACGCATCCCAAGGAATTAAGAGAGAACAAATCATTGGATTTTTATGGAACCAAGAGGTAGATTTACTTTTATTTAAATCAGAACAAGAAAAATTAGGGCTTTCTGTGGGTAATAAGGAACTAAACGATGTTTTGTTCGGTAATGAATCTCCCTTCAGACAAGAGTTCACTGATAGAACAACCGGAGAGTTTAAAGTGAATGATGCGCGTCAGGCAATCGCACAACTTAAAAAAAGCAAAAACACAGAACAAATTAACCAAATAGAAAAGTTTTACATTAAACCATCTATTGAAAATAGACAAAGAAGTAAATATCAAGCAATCGTAATTAAAGGCATTCAATTTCCAAAATGGTTGGCAGATAAAGAATATACAGAATCAAACGCCATCTCAAACATTTCTTATGTTTCAGTACCATACAATAGTATAATAGATAGCACTATTAAAGTAGACAATAATGATATTTCTTCTTATTTAAAAGAAAATGAAGCAGCTTACCAGGTTGATGAAACCTCAAGAAATATTAGCTTCGTTGCTTTTAGCGCTGCACCAACTAACACAGATTCTATAAATGCATATAATCAAGTTGCTTCTTTAAAAGATGGATTTAAAAACGCAACAGATGTATCCTCTTATTTAAACAAGGTGGGAACAGAGAGAAGCTTTGAAAACACCTATGTAAGTAAAAATTTAATTCAAGACCCACAAAAAGATTCTATTCTTTCTTTACCCGTTGGTGGTGTTTTTGGACCATATGTAAATGGTAAAAACTATTCTATTGCAAAGGTGATAGGGGTAACGCAGTGGCCCGATAGTGCTAGTATTAGGCAAATATTTATTGCCACCAATAATCCACAAAACGGACAACCAATTAAAGATGATAGTCTTGCAAAAAAACTAGCGGATAGTATTAATGTTGCAATTCAAAAAGGTGCTTCTTTTAATGATCTTTGTCAAAAATATTCGGACGATCAGGCTGGCAAACAAAACAATGGAAAAACAGAAATGTTTGCACAGGGACAAGTGCCACCAATTTTTAATGATTTTTCTTTTGGAAATACAGTTGGAACAAAACAAGTGATTAAAACAGATGTTGGATATTATATTGTTGAAATATTAAAACAATCACCAAGGGTTCCTGCTTATAAAATAGCGTATTTAACAAAGCCTTTATTACCTAGCACTGAAACAATTAATGCAGCCTCTACCGCGGCAGCACAATTTGCTACATCTAGTACTGACTTAAAATCTTTTAATACAAACGCTGTTAAAGCAAACAAACAAGCGCTACCTGCAACAAATATTAAAGAGAGTGATTTTAGCATTCAGGGTATTGGTGAATCCAGGGCAATTGTACGCTGGGTTTATGAAAAATCAGTCAATGATGTTTCAGAACCGTTTGAGGTAGAAGATAACTATCTAGTTGCAATTATTGCGAGTGAAGAAAAAAAGGGGCTAATGTCTGTTGATGCAGCAAGAACTCAGGTTGAAGCAATAATCAGGGATCAAAAAAAAGCAAATATTATTAAAACAACATTTAAAGGAGGGACACTAGAAGCATACGCAGCTGCCGGAAAAACAACAGTTCAAAAATTGGATAGCATTGGTTATGCCTTTTCAATGTTAGCAAATGTTGGCAATGAACCAAGGGTAATAGGCGCTGCCTTTAATAAGAGCTTAGTAAATAAAATTAGTGAGCCTATTGCTGGAAACTCTGGTGTGTTTGTTATTAGCGTAAACGCCTTGGGTGCAAAACCGGCGCAACAAGATCCTGCCCTTTACAAAGACGAAACACTACAAAGATTAAGGAATGTGATGTTTAGAACAAATGTCGCTTTAAGAAAGGCGGCAAATATTAAAGATAACAGGTCTAAGGTTTATTAATAAACCTAGTATATAAATTTTAAGGCCCCGAAAAAACGGGGCCTTTTGTTTTTTACCATGTTATCTATTAAATATTTATCAAATTAATACTCAATCTTCCAAATTCGTTAGTAGATATATCAAATAGTGCCTAATTTTACATCATGTCAGACGCCCTAATAAATAAAGTTGCGGAAAGTGGATTAATTAGCATTGATCTTGCAAGCTTCTTACCCAACGACACCTTCGTTGTGTTTGATATAAAACCCTATTTATTTATGGAGCTTATTTTAAAAGAGAAGGAGTTTAGGGCCTCTCTTGCTGAAATAGACTGGAAGGAATACCAAGATAAAATAGTGGGTATACATTGTTCAGTTGATGCTATTATTCCAATGTGGGCGAATATGCTGGTCGCTTCAAATTTAAGCAATACAGCAAAAGCGATTTATTTTGGAGATGAAAATAAAGTACGAGAACAAATCTTACTACAAGAGATAAATTTAATTAACGCTACCGAATATACCGATCAAAGAGTGGTTATTAAGGGGTGTGGAGATACACCAATTGGCGAGTCCGCTTATATTGCTATTACACAAAAATTAAGGCCCGTTGTGAAAAGCATTATGTATGGGGAACCCTGCAGCACCGTTCCTGTCTATAAAAAAAAGTAGGACTTTTTTATTTAAGATAAACGCGCACTAATATTAGTGGGCCTCTAACCAGTTTTTTCCAACACCCACTTCTGCCTCTACTGGAACACCATTTGGTAATACCATTGCAGATTTCATACAATTCAAAATTAATTCTTTAAGTGCCGGAACTTCTTTTTCAGTTGCATCAAATACCAATTCATCGTGTACCTGTAAAATCATTTTAGAATCCCAATTTGATTTTTTCATTTCAGCGTGAATTTTAATCATTGCTAATTTAATCATATCAGCTGCAGATCCTTGAATAGGAGAGTTAATTGCGTTCCTCTCCGCAAAACCGCGTACGGTAAAATTACTACTATTAATATCTCTTAACCAACGCTTCCTGCCCATAAGGGTTTCTACATAACCCATTTCTTTAGCATGATTAATTTGTTGGTCCATGTACAATTGAATATTTGGAAATTCTTTTTTATAGTTGTCAATTATTTCTTTTGCTTCCGCCCTTGGAATACCTAGATTTTCTGCTAATCCAAAAGCACCCTGACCATATATAATTCCAAAGTTGACACTCTTTGCCTTATAACGCATTTCCTTTGTTACGGCCGATTCATCAATGCCATACACCTTAGCCGCGGTTGCGGTATGAATATCTTTTCCTTGTTTAAAGGCATCACACATATTTGGATCCCCACTAATGGCTGCAACAATTCTTAATTCAATTTGTGAATAATCCGCGCTAATTAAAACCCTATCTGGATCTCTTGGTATAAACGCTTTTCTAATTTCACGCCCACGTTCGGTTCTAATGGGGATATTTTGCAAATTTGGATTGGTACTGCTTAGCCGCCCAGTGACCGCAACCGCTTGCGCATAGCTTGTATGAATTCGGCCTGTTTTAGGATTAATTAATGCAGGAACGGAATCAACATAAGTTGATTTCAATTTTGTAAGTTCTCTAAAATTTAAAATATCATCAACTATTTTATGCTTCGCCGCCATTTTTTGTAAAACATCTTCTCCTGTTGCGTATTGTCCCGTTTTTGTTTTTTTTGCTTTTGCATCTAATTTTAAAATTTCAAAAAGCACCTCGCCTAGTTGTTTTGGAGAAGCTAAATTAAATCGAACACCCGCTTGCTCATACACACGCTCTTCACTTATTTTAGCGTCCACCTCTAACACCTTACTATAATCACTTAAAAATTTTGTATCCACTTTTACGCCCTCGTATTCCATGTCAACCAAAACACGCACCAATGGATTTTCAACTTCATTAAAAACCTTACTAACATCTCTTTTAATTATTAAAGGAGCAAAACAATTTTTCAGTTGTAAGGTGATGTCCGCATCCTCGGCAGCATACTGTGTTATTTGATCTAGTGGTGCATCACGCATACTACCCTGGTTTTTACCTTTCTTGCCAATGATGCTTGTGATGGATACCGGTTCGTAGCCTAAAAATTGTGCACTTAGTAAATCCATGCCACGTCTGCCTTCTGGCTCTATTACATAATGTGCCAACATCGTATCAAAAGTTTTTCCTTTTAATTCAATGCCATACCATTTTAATACTAAAAAATCATATTTTAAGTTTTGTCCAATCCAGGTGATATTTTCATTATCAAAAAGCGGTTGTACTATTTTTAGTATATGCTTTGCTCCGGTTTTACCATCTCCATCATTTTCAATCGGTAAAAAATAACCTTCGTGTTCTTTATACGAAAAGCTTATTCCAACTAGTGATACATTGTTTGCATCAACACCGGTTGTTTCGGTATCAATACAAATTTCCTTTTGTTGTAAAAGCACACCAACCAATGCTTCTATTTCTTTGTCCCCCACAACCGATTTATAATCGTGCTCGGTGTTACCAATATTCTTATTTACAACAAGTGCCGTTTCAGGATTGCCACCAAAATCATTATCCTCGCTGTTATCCTCGGTATCTTCAGTTAGGTCTGATTCGTTTGTTTTATTTGCTCTTTGTTTAGGTGGCTTTACATTAACCGTGTTACCAAATAAATCCGTTTGTTCCTGTGCGCTTCCACTAGGTTCTATTTTAGAAAAAGAACCCGCACCCTTTTCTTCACCACCACCACCTGTTACTGAAAATGCATCACCTAATATTCTTTTTCCCAGCGTTTTAAATTCTAGTTCGTTAAATATTTCAGCTAGGGCAGAACTGTTTTTTTCTTTTAACCTAAAATCTTCTTCGTGAAATTGAACAGGCACGTTGGTAATTATTGTTGCCAGTTTTTTACTCATGATTGCAGACGCTTTACCTGCGCGGACTTTTTCACCCATCGCCCCTGTAATTTTATCTGCGTTTTCTAAAACACCCTCAAGTGTATCATATAATTTCAAAAGCTTAGCTGCGGTTTTTTCACCTACGCCTGGAATGCCCGGAATATTATCAGAGGCGTCTCCCATTAGCCCTAACATGTCAATTACCTGTTCAACTCTTTGTATATCCCATTTTTCGCATATTTTTTTAGCATCTACAATCTCTTCTTTATTGCCAAAAGCCGGAGGTTTCCATATAAAAACATTGGGATGTATCAATAATTGACCATAATCCTTATCAGGTGTAACCATGTATACATCATAGCCCAAATCAGCAGCCTGCCAAGCCAGGGTTCCAATGATATCATCGGCCTCATATCCATCATACTCAATCACTGGTATATTAAATCCTTCAATAATTGCTTTAATATGTGGCAATGAGTCTAATAAATCTTCGGGGGTTTCCTGACGATTCGCTTTATAATCAGCAAAGTCTGTGTGTCTTTCAGTAGGTGCGTGTGTATCAAAACAAACAGCAATATGAGTAGGGTTTTCTTTGCGTATTATTTCTAGCAGTGTATTTGTAAAACCAAACTGTGCATTGGTATTAATGCCCGTAGAGGTAATACGTGGCGTACGTATGAGTGCATAATAGGCACGATAAATTAATGCAAGCGCATCTAATAAAAATAGTTTTTTAGACATGATGCTAAGATACCCAAAAAAACCGGCCGCCAATTAAAGCGACCGGTCAAAATTTATAATAAATATTTTTAGTCTTTTACAAACCAATTAAGTTTTTACTTAATGCCATATTTATGTTTATAGCGTTCGTAAAGTTGTAGTTGTTTGTTGTCTAATGAAACAGTACGCCCCTGAATAAAAATTTGTGTCAGCTGGTTGCCTCTCATGTCTAAGATATCACCCGTGCTGATAAGGATATTCGCATCTTTACCCGCTTCTATAGACCCGGTAATATTATCAATACCTAATATTTTAGCCGTGTTAAGCGTGATTGATGACAAAGCCTCTTCCTTGGTTAAACCATACGTAGCGGCCGTTCCAGCATTGAAGCTTAGGTTGCGAGATTTTGTATTATCAGCCACGTCATTCATCGCAAACAAAACACCTGCTTTTTGTAATTGTGCTGGGGTTTTATAAGGTTGGTCAACATCATCATCTTCGGTTGCTGGTAATGCATGTGTTTCATCTAATATCACCGGAATTTTATTATCTGCTAATAGGTCTGCGATTTGAAAACTTTCCCCACCGCCTACTATTACTATATTAAAACCAAATGTTTTTCCTAAATCAATAGCGAGTAGCATTTGTTTTACTTCATTTGCACGAACATATAGTTTTTGTTTGCCCTCAAACAAAGCGCGTGCCGCCTCTAATTTCAAATTATTATTGGCATGAACCTTTTCTTGGCAATATGCTTTCGCTTCTGTGAAATAGGTTTTAATAGTTTCAATTTTATCAAATGCTGCTTTTAATGGATCTCCACCACCACCCATCATCATACCACGTATAAAGCCACCACGTCCACCACGGCGTGCCATTAGTGACGGCATGGATATATACATTCCGGTGTTTGCTTTATACTCAGCATCTTCAAAATTCCATGCATCTAATTGAACCACACTTGATCTTCCTTCGATTAATTCACCGGAAGGAGAAACGTGCGCTAATAAAATTCCATTACTGCGTAATACATTGATTATTTTAGAATCAGTGTTGTATGAAACAATACTTCTTATGTCTGCATTATTTTCACCAATTTCTTGATAGTCATTACTTCCGCGAACGCCTGAGCTAATTTCACGTAAGCCTAAACTAGAACTTGGTAAAATTAAACCAGGATACACTTGTTTTCCAGTTGCATCTATTTCAGTAGCACCTTTAGGAATTGCAATTCCAGTTCCAACTGCTGTTATTTTTCCTTTTTCAAACACAATTGTTGCATCTGTTAAAACAGTACCATTACCCACATGCACAGTTGCGTGTGTAATTGCAGAAACGCCCTTTTGTGGACCAGCAGGATAAACCGTTTCTTGTGCCCTTGCATTAATTGCAAAAACAGCAAGCGATAATATAAGTAAGCTCGTATATTTATTTCTCATAAATTAATTATTTTGATTTTCATAAATGGTTGCCATGTGATCCTCGTGTTCATGATCACCACAGGTTAATATTGTTTGGAAGCTAGGCATTGGTCTTCCCATTGGCATACCAGATCTTTTTTCTCCCAATAGTTTTTGTATTAATCTTGTTTTTTCTGCAGTAATTTTTTTACTCATTTCCGCATCTTTTGTTCTATCAAAATATACAATACCATCTACGATTGTTTTTTCAACTTTTGCATAAATGCTCAATGGATTATCTGTCCACAAAACCACATCAGCATCTTTCCCTGTTTTTATACTTCCTACTTTATCTGCAACGTGTAATGCTTTTGCAGGATTTAAGGTTACCATTTTAAGCGCTTCTTCTTCACTTACACCACCATATTTAACCGCCTTTGCAGCTTCTTGATTCAATCTTCTTGCCATTTCAGCATCATCTGAATTAATAACTACATTCAATCCCACTTTTTGCATAATAGCGGCATTGTAAGCAATTGCATCTTGTACTTCTGTTTTATACATAAACCAATCTGAGAATGTAGAAGCGCTTGCTCCGTGTTCTTTCATTTTATCAGCCACCTTGTATCCTTCTAATATATGCGTGAAGGTGTTAAATTTAAAACCATATTTATCACCAATGCGTAATGCATAAGTAATTTCTGGTTGTACATAACTATGACAAGTAATGAAACGCTTTTTATTTAAAATTTCAACCAAGGCTTCTAATTCTAAATCACGTCTAGCGGAAGGATTTGCCTTTAAACCTTTTTGATAATCAAGCGCGCGATCAAATGCGTCATTCAACACCTCTTCCACGCCCATTCTTGTATCAGGATAACGATTGTTGCTTTGGCTAGTTGTACGTTTAACGTTTTCACCCAATGCGAATTTGATAAACGGATCAGCGCCAGCAAATTTTAAATCCTCATCATTCGCGCCCCAACGCAGTTTAATTAATTGTGTTTGTCCACCAATGGTATTCGCAGAGCCATGTAATATATGTGAGCTGGTTACGCCGCCACTCAATTGACGGTATATATTAATATCCTCAGGGTTTAAATTATCAGCAATACGCGCTTCTGAAGTAACCGATTGTCCGCCTTCGTTAATTGACATTGCAGCGATATGTGAGTGTTCGTCGATAATACCCGCACTTAAGTGCTTACCTGTACCATCAACTAATGTTGCTGTTGCATCATTTAAATTTTTTCCAATTTTTGCTATTTTACCTGATTTAATTAATACATCGGTATTTTGTAAAACACCCTCTTTTTCATTGGTCCAAACTGTTGCGTTTTTAATTAAGATATTTTCTTGTTTAGGTAAAACTTCGTTACCATAGCCGACAAATGGAAATGTTATTTTTGAATTATTATTTCTTGCACTATCCATTGGTCTTCTGAATTCATTTCTTGCTTCAGCGGTATTCATTCCTCCTGTATAAGATGCAGACCAGGTTGTTTTACTACCAGAACCGTCTGTTCCAACACCCGACCAAGAATTACCCGAGATAATTCCACTCAATCTAATTTGATCAGCACCCCTACCTTTTTTACTAGCGAAGTTTAATTTAATAACAGATTCGCTCACGGTCACTCTTGATGCAATAGTATCTGTACCGATTATGGAAGCAGATAAATCTTTTTTAACTTCTACATTAAAGTCTGTGGTTGTACCATTTTTATTAATCGTTAATTTATATTTTCCAGCGATGCTTGACCACTCGCTTTCATTTACTCCGTATTTATTTCCTTGTACCCAGTTTTCTATAATTTTAGAGTTCGTAGCAAAAACGGGTTCTGTTGTAATTATAAAGTTAGCCCATTTGCCTGTTTCAAGGGAACCTACTTGATCATAAACACCTAACTGATTTGCTGGTGTTTTAGTTAAAGCTTCTAAAGCCTTTGATTCACTCAAACCATTCTGAATTGCCTTTTTAACATTTGCTAAAAATTGTTTAGCATCTTTCATATCTGAAGATGTTATACTAAAAGGAATGTTTGCTTTTGAATAAGCAGCTAAGTTGGTTGGGGCTAATTCCCAATGTTTCATATCTGCTAGCGATACAAATCTTGCATCATTAGGATCTTCCACATCCATGGCCATTGGAAAATCAACACCCAATATAAATGATGCTTTTGTTTTAACCATTTCATCTATTCTTTGATATCCGTTATCACCGCCTCTTATAATATATTGAACACCAAATTCATCACCAATACGATCGGCACGAACTGCGTTCCACTTGTCATCGGTTGCAAAAATTT
>JBIIRW010000098.1:0-5225 GCA_044341385.1 Sediminibacterium sp.
TATCGTTGCGATACCAGCTGTAAGTGCTTATTGGACTATTATCATAGCCCCTACCTGCTCCAGCTATATTAATTGCGTCCCCATTACATATAATACTATCTCCAGGTAAAATTTCAGCGGTAGGAATATCCCGAACTAACATGGTATTAAAAAATGCCAAAGAAGGGTAAGGATAAACACAATTTTTGTTGTCAGTAACTTTTAATGATGCTTGCACTTGTCCAGGTATAATACCCTTAATGATACTTTTCGCATTATCAATGGAGGCGTTCGTATTGTCCGATGTCCAAGTATTTATAAAAGGGGGTGCACCTCCTTTACTTAAAATATTTAAAAGCAAGGTGTCGCTTTTACATAAATAGTCTTTGATGGTAGTAATTACAGGGAATTCAGGGGGTGCAACTATTTTCAATGAATTTGAAATAGTTGATTGACAAACACCTCCCGAACTCGCATTTATTTTAATTGTATAATCTAAATTTAAATTGTTAGGTGCATTTATGTTTTTATAAAAATGTTTGTAAATTTTATTTAAGCCCGGATCATCTATAGTGGTATCTGAGCCATCCCCCCAATAAATATTAAGTTTACCGATGGATCCAATATCCACCCAAGAACTATCCCTAATTTCAACAAACTCATTACTACAAAGCGCTGTGTCCTTCAAAATATAAAATAAAGGTTTTGGGAATGATCCATTCACTGTAAAACTAAACCTAGCAGAATCAACACACTTAGAATCATTTTGGGTAACGCGAAGTGACACCACATATTTACCAGGGGAAAGATATTTTACTTCTGGATTTTTTGCAGTTAATGCATCGGGTATAAGTAAAGTTGGATTTGGAAATTGCTTAATGGAAGAATCATTAAAATTCCACAAATAGGAAAATTTACTAGTTGAATTATCAGCTATCGTTGTTAAATCGATAAATTTAGCTGCAGCATCCGCCAAACAAACCTCCGGTATTTGAACATTAATTTGCGGACTTGGATTAATCACAACAGGTAAAATAAATGAATTTATACAACCATTTGTTGTTTGAACAGTCAATTTTGAATTATAAGTTTGAAGGTTAGTATACTGATGTTTCATCTTTGCGCTTGCAGTCAAAGTATCAACTTTTGACCCATCCCCATAGTCCCAATACCAGTTTTGCATTTGAGAAAGACCCCTAGCTTTTGATAAGTCAAAAAAATCAATATCCTTATTTTGACAAGTGATTTTTGAAATTGCAAAATTCACATTAATGGCACTGTCAATTTTAATACGTTTACTAATCGTATCACTCAAGCATCCAATCGTATTGGCAACTACATATCTTATGTTATATTCCCCTTCATGATCAGGTTTAAACTTAATATTAGGGACTGTGTCAAAAAATTTAGCATCTCCAAAATCCCAAAAGTATTTATACACTGGTTTATCTCCCACCGGCGTATTATCTGATAGTGACACAGAATCTGTAATACAGTTACTAGTAACAAAATTAAAATTACCATCTGGTGGTGCAATTACAATCAAATCAAAATTTATTTCCTGCTCACCACTACAACCATCAATTGTTGGGTTATTAGCAATTACTTGAAAATTAAAAGTCCCGACAGTATTATAAATAATGTTAGTATCTAAAATATATTTATAAATCTGCTTTCCATTAATTAATGTTGAATCGATTGGCTTGGGTCCATTATCAACAAAATCGTTATAATTTTGCACTTTCCATTTAAGAGACAATGGCTTATATGGAAGTGTTATTGTTGCTTTGAATGGGCTTCCTTTACAGGTAATTGGATTTTTTTCAATGGCATATTCATTATTAACAAAAAGTTGTTGATATAAGTCTTTTACATTAGTTCCGGCACTGTACATATATGATTCAACATTCCCAAAACCATAACAGAAGGCATTAAATCCTGAATCAGAAGTCAATCTTAAACTTAAAAAACTTCCAGCCACAGAGAAAGATTCTTGTAAATAAGAATAACTTGAATTTGGAATTTTGATAAAATTTGAATTAGGCGAATTTCCATTAATTTTAAAACTAGCAATACCTTGATCCTTAATAATTACATTTATGTATTGCTGCGTGATAGCATACTTATACGTTTGAAATACAGTAACATCATTTATATTTTGTTCAACAGGATTTAAAATTACCATATCAGGATCCCCTCTATTACCGTTAGGTTCACCTACTCCGTTCTGAGCATAGGTATACTGTGCAACACAAATACCCTTATCTGCAGTCACAAAAAACGCTTCCGTATTAAAATTAAATTCTTCAAATTCGCCTGCATTTAGTTGGGTGGGGAGACCATTCACTAAAACTTTAGTATTATTTTCTTTGGCTAAAATTCTGATAATAAATTTTGATTTACTTTTTAGCGGAGTAATAAAATAATTTAATCCCCAAGAATTGATTGGATAACATTGTTGAAACAATGGATCTACGCCATTTGAAGTTCCAATTCCTGTACTTGTACTTCCTGAAAAAACTGCAATTTTTTTACACTGACTACCATTAACAGAAACAGATTCAATGGAAGAACCTGTTATGTCTAAATCATCTTGAAATGAATATATTGTTCCAGCCTTTGGTAAATCTACTTCATAACTACTTCCAGAAAGTATGCCACTTTTTCTTAATTGAATTTTGATTCTAGTATTATCCTCCACTGCAACTACACTAAATTGTGATTTTCTATATTCCCCCACTTGAATACTTCCTACATCGGATTGGGTATAGGAAATAACCTGATATCTTCTTTCTAAAACAGAAGTTGGTAAAATTATTGATGCTGCAGACCTAGCGTTTGCATAAAAATGTCCATAAACTACAATATTAGGCTTACCCTCATCCACTAAAATTTTAATCCCTTTGTTCTCGACGATTTTATTCAAATTATTACTATTGGCAGATTCTGCTCCACTTACATAAGTGAGATTTCTATCCAAGATAAATTCCTGGGGTTGAAATGCCGTTATGTTAAAGGGACTTGCTACTCCATTGATAATGATATTTCCGCTTGTATTTTTATCTGAAGTAATATATAAGGATAAATTAGCCAAGCCTCCTGGATTAGGTTGGTGAGGAGGGAATAATACCCAAAACTCCCTTCCTTTATTCGAGAAATCTTGCCCCATTGCTACACCAGCAAAAAGCAACCCAAATATGAATATAAATGATTTTATATATGAATAAAATGGGCGCATTACAATATTCTAATTCTGTTTGATTAACAAGTATAAATGTAATGAAAAAAGGTAAAAAATGAGCTAAAAATGGGAATTTTAACCCTTCCCAAAATCAATGGCATTGAGCCAAATGATTAATTGATTCGCAAAGAATTTATTAATTGGCGTTTTAATGCTCAAGCCCTTATTGGCTATTACAATGAAGTTATTGTCACTGTATCCTTTGTTTTTATATAAAGTATAATTACTATTCGAAATATTGAATTCTTTTTCCTCGTCACCAATAACCAATAATCCGGCTTTTATGTCAGTAACAAATTGTGCAATTTGCTCCTTAGCTTTTAAATGAATGGTATCCTGTTCCTGTTTGTAAACAAATTGTTGGTTTTTATAAACAACCATAATACCATATTCTGAAGCTTGATGACCAGCAACGTTTTTTACATAGATGCATTTTAAGGTTCCTATATCCTCTGTTGAAATGACACTAGATTTAAACTGTGCGTTTGTGTTGTTGCTATAAAAAAAAGAGAAGAAAAGAATGGCAAGGGGGAGTAGCTTATTCATTAATGATGGGGGTTGTTAATTGGACACGAAAATAAATGAATATTTCAATTACACACAACTATATTTGTATTAATTATTCATATAAGAATTACTTCTATAATATTAAATGTAATTTTGATAAATAAAAAATGATATATGAAAATTGCGATTTGGTCGGTAGGAAAAGCAGATGAATCCTATATTAAAGAAGGCGTTGCCAATTTCACCAAACGCATTGGTCATTACTACCCTATTGAATGGCAATTAATCACACCGTCAAAAGCAAGCGATCCCATTCAAATAAAAAAAGAAGAAGCGATCACGCTATTAAAAACACTAGCACAAAATGATGTGTTAATATTATTAGATGAAAAAGGAAAAATGCAAAGCTCCCCTGGCCTTGCAAAATTAATTCAACAAAAGGCCAATCAAAGTGCACATCGTATTGTGTTTTTAATTGGAGGTGCTTATGGGGTTGCAGAAGAAATTAAAGCCAAAGCCCAATTTACCTGGTCATTATCAGAACTTGTCTTTCCCCACATGCTCGTTCGACTTATATTAGCAGAACAAATTTACAGGGCATGTAGTATCTTAGCTAATGAAAAATACCATCACGAATAATTATTAATCATGACCATGAGTTTAACTTTATATATAACAGTCATCACCGTTGCTATTTCAATAATTGCAATGTATAATGAAGCATTAATGGACAAATTAATTTTTCATCCATACACTGTTCACCATGACAATGAATGGTATCGATTCATAAGTTCTGGTTTTATTCATGCCGATTTTATGCACCTTGCATTTAACATGTTTTCCTTTTACATGTTTGGAGATTACGTTGAACAATATTTTAATATGATATTCGGCTCCTTAGGTAGCACTTTATATATTCTACTTTATGTTAGCTCCTTAATTATTTGTTTGATTCCCACCTACTTGAATCATTTCAAGCAATATAATTACAATAGTTTAGGCGCCTCCGGCGCCGTATCTGCCATCGTATTCGCAGGCATTTTTTTACAGCCAACTTTACAAATCGGCTTTTTCATCATTCCCCCGATTATTCCTGGATTTATTTTTGGACCTATTTACCTTGGTATCACTGCTTACCTTTCTAAAAATGGGCAAAGCGGCATAAATCATAGCGCCCATTTATGGGGATCTATTTATGGTGTGGTATTTTTAATCATCACCAGTTATTTTATGGGAAACTATAATGTACTTGCTGCATTTATGGAACAAATCAGAATCTATCTAGCAAGGTAATGATCATTACAGATTTAGTTTGTGGCGTCATTTTATAACGGTCATCAATTCGTTTACCTACCACCCACAAAAGTTTGTCTCCCATGGTTAATACACCTATGCGTTGCTTTATAGCTGGACTTAGTTTTAGGCTACCTAAAAAATGATTTAGTTTCTTTTTTTTGCGAAGCCCTAATGGATAAAAGTAATCCGTGGATTGCCAAGT
>JBIIRW010000027.1:0-17788 GCA_044341385.1 Sediminibacterium sp.
ATTATTTGATTATCTTCGTAGCGGAACCTTTGACGCATTATAGAAAATCGAAATACGTCATCTTGTAATTTTTGTGTGAACGAAGCTTGCTATAGGTGATTATCAATGATTTATGTATAATATAGGAGTAATGTTTTTTACTCATTAACTAAGAAAAAGGGGAGTATGAATTATTTTAAAAAAACAAGATTTAAACAATGGACCAAACAATATTATTTGTCATCATTGGAGTTGCTTCCTTATCGGGAGGTTTACTCGTCGGCAAACTAGTTTTTGCCCGCAATACAAAAAAGCAAGTTGAAGAAGCAGAAGCGCAAGCAGCCAACATTTTAAAGGAAACAGCACTTAGGGCGGAAACCATCCGGAAGGAAAAACAACTGGAAGCGAAGGAGCATTTTGTGCAACTTAAGTCAGATTACGATCGCGATTTATTAGAAAAAAATAAAAAGATCGGAGAAGCTGAAAACAGAATTAAGCAAAAAGAAATCAGCACCAACCAAAAGGAAGCTGCATTGGATAAGCAAGTAAAAGACAATGACGCGATCAAAGAAAAATTAAATCGTGAGATTGACTTAATCAATGTAAAGCGCTCTGAGTTAGAAAAGCACCAAGAAGAGCATATTCGCAGGTTGGAAAAAATTGCGAACTTAAGTGCGGATGATGCAAGACAACAATTAATTGAAAGCTTGAAAAACGAGGCACAAACACAGGCCCTGGTTTTACAACAAGAAATTATTGAAGATGCAAAACAAAAAGCAAACAAGGAAGCACGTAAAATAATTATACAATCTATCCAACGTACAGCAGCTGAAGTTGCTATCGAAAATACAGTGACTGTATTTAATTTGGAATCAGATGAAATGAAAGGTCAAATTATTGGTAGAGAAGGTCGTAATATTCGTGCAATTGAAGCTGCAACGGGTGTGGATTTAATTGTAGATGATACACCAGAAGCGATTTTGTTATCATCCTTTGATCCATTACGTCGTGAAATTGCACGTTTAAGTTTACAAAGATTAGTTACGGATGGTCGTATACATCCAGCACGTATTGAGGAAGTGGTTGAAAAAACACGTCGTCAGTTAGAGGATCAAATTGCGGAGATTGGCGAAAGAACAGTCATTGAATTAGGTATTCATGGTTTACATAAAGAGTTGATCAGAATTATTGGTAAAATGAGGTTCAGATCTTCTTATGGTCAAAACCTTTTGATGCACTCTCGTGAAACAGCTAATTTATGTGGAATTATGGCTGCCGAATTAGGGTTAAATCCGAAATTGGCGAAACGAGCTGGTTTATTACACGATATAGGTAAGGTTCCGGACGAAGAAACTGAATTAAGCCACGCCTTATTAGGGGCTAAATTGGCGGAGAAATATGGTGAAAACCCGGCGGTGGTGAATGCAATTGGTGCCCACCATGATGAAATGGAGATGCAATATGTGATTTCCCCAATTATCCAAGCTTGTGACGCGATTAGCGGGGCAAGACCAGGAGCGAGAAGAGAAATCATGCAACAGTACATACAGAGAATCAAGGACTTAGAGAACCTAGCCATGAACTACCAAGGGGTAGAAAAAGCATATGCGATTCAGGCGGGACGTGAGTTAAGGGTGATTGTGGAAGCTGAAAAAGTGACCGATCAGTCCTCAGACCAATTGAGCTTTGAAATTGCACAAAAAATTCAAACTGAAATGACTTATCCTGGTCAAATTAAGGTGACGGTTATTCGTGAAAAGAGGGCAGTGAACATTGCCAGGTAGTGGAATATTAATTTAAGATCAAATAATTTGGATAATAAGGTGGGTTCTCCTACCTTTGCCGTCCGCAAAAACAATGTATTATGAGCGAAGCAGTAAAATTTGTACACGAGCAATTAACAGCAAAAAAAGAATATCCAGCCTTCAAAGCTGGTGATAATATTACCGTAAACTACAAAATTGTAGAGGGTGGTAAGGAGCGTATCCAAAGTTTCCGTGGAGATGTAATTAAGACCCAAGGAACTGGCGCTACTGCATCATTTACAGTACGTAAAATTTCTGATGGCGTAGGTGTTGAGCGTTTATTCCCAATCCTATCTCCAAACATTGATTCTATCTTATTGAACAAGTCTGGTAAAGTACGTCGTGCTAAATTGTACTACTTAAGAGAGAGAAGCGGTAAGAGTGCACGTATTAAGGAAAAAAGATTCTAAATGCTATTACCATCCAAATGGTAAAGCACTAGCTTATATATTGAACCGTCCCGATTTTCGGGACGGTTTTTTTATGCCAAACCCCGACTTTTTTATCTACGAAAACCTTAAAAATAGTGTGCATTCTATTTTATAATTACCTTACCTTTAATATTCTAAATTTAACATTATGGGCAACTTAGGATTTCAAGAATTATTAATTATTGGTGTGGTTATTTTAGTGATGTTTGGCGGAAGAAAAATCCCTGAATTTATGCGTGGATTAGGAAAGGGTATCCGTGAATTCAACGATGCTAAAAACAATGTAAAAAAAGAAATCGAAGAAGGTATTAAAGAAAAAGACGAGAAACTTTCTTAGTTTTTTTGGCATACCGGTGGATCGCCAATTTATTTTTTATCAATTAATATTTTAGCCTTTGTTTCGTTTTACTACAATCAAAGACTACCAAACTGCTTTACAAGCAGGAAGCATGTCGTGCGTTCAAGCAGTGGATTATTACTTGAATCAAATTGCGCGCAATGAAAATCTCAATGCCTTTTTAGAAGTATTTACTGAAGACGCTAAACAACGCGCTATTGCATTAGATGAAATGCTTACCAAAAAAAAATCCACTGGAGAATCCTTGGGCAAATTACATGGTGTTGTGGTGGGTATTAAAGACGTACTTTGTTATCAAGGGCACAAAGTAAGTGCCGCTTCAAAAATTTTAGAAAATTATACTGCGGTTTATACTGCCTCTGCCATTGAAAAATTACTTTCAGAAGGTGCTATAATTATTGGTCGTCAAAATTGTGATGAATTTGCGATGGGAAGTAGCAATGAAAATTCAGCATACGGTCCAGTAAAAAATGGATTGGATCATACCAAAGTGCCAGGTGGATCATCTGGAGGTTCAGCCGTAGCCGTGCAATCAGATATGTGTATGGTGAGTTTGGGATCAGATACCGGGGGTTCAGTTCGGCAGCCTGCAGATTTCTGCGGCGTGATTGGTCTCAAGCCAAGTTATGGTCGCATTTCAAGGTATGGCTTAATTGCCTATGCATCTTCCTTTGATCAAATAGGTATTTTTTCAAAATCAGTGAGTGATGCCGCATTAGTACTTGAAGTTATTGCAGGACCCGATGAATTTGACAGTACCGTATCTTCCAAAGCCGTTCCTTCTTATTCTAATGAATTAAATAAAACGACGCCAAAAAAAGTAGCCTACTTTAAAGAAACACTTTCGCATCCGGGCTTGGATCAGGAAATTAAAGATCAAACCACGGCTTACCTCGAGCAATTAAAAGGAGCAGGTTATACGCTGGAAGCGATAGACTTCCCATTGCTTAATTATTTGGTACCGACCTATTATGTATTAACGACTGCAGAGGCGTCCAGTAATTTATCGCGATTTGATGGAATAAAATTTGGACATAGAACAAGTCAGCCCACGGCTGATTTAACTGATTTATATAAATTAAGTAGGACGGAAGGATTTGGTGTTGAAGTGCAAAGAAGAATTTTACTAGGGACCTTTGTTTTGAGTGCGGGGTATTTTGATGCCTATTTTACCAAAGCACAACAAGTGCGCCAACAGTTAGTAGATTTAACCAATGCGTTGTTTAGCAAATATGATATGCTCGTTTGTCCTACCGTTCCAACCACTGCCTTTAATTTAGGTGCGAATCATCATACAGCATCAGAAATGTTTTTAGCAGATATTTATACGGTATACGCAAACTTGGTAGGGATACCAGCAATTTCATTACCCCTGTTTAAGCACTCCAATGGAATGCCTTTTGGCTTGCAGGTGATGAGTGCCTCATTTAATGAAACTGGGTTATTACAATTTTCGGAAGCGCTCCTGGAAACTAAAATTACCTAGCATTTGTCAATTATGAATCTTAAGATTAGTTCCTATATCCTTGCTTTATACTCATTGATTCAATTACAGGTCAATGGGGCAGGGTATAATAATTACGATACCGTCAAACCTTCCACGGCGCTTGTTCAAAAAAATCTGGAAGATACCAGCACCCAAATTAGGGTAGGGTTTACAAGTTTGTTTACGGTGAATACTGCAGAAGTGAAAAAAGGACCTTTGCAATATGAGCTCAATGAAAATGCCATCAGTTTTATTCAAACTTATATGGATAAGCAAGGTGCGGGATTAAGGCAAATGAAAACATGGGCCAAACCTTACTTTAACTTATATGATATTATTTTAGAAAGCAAAGGGATACCAACACAGTTAAAATATTTAAGTGTGATTGAAAGTAATTTGAATTCGGTAGCGACGTCATCTGCTGGCGCCGTAGGCCCATGGCAAATTATGCCAGCCGAAGCCATTCGCTTAGGTTTAAAATTAACGCCTAATGATGAACGAACCGATTATGAAAAAAGTACGCAAGCAGCTGCGACTATTTTAAAAGAGCTGTATGATGAGTTTGGTGATTGGTTATTGGTAGTTGCTGCTTATAATGGAGGTGCAGGCCGATTAAGACAGACGATAAAAAAAATGAAGACCAATGATTTTTGGGCCTTGCAGTATGAACTGCCACTAGAGACAAGGGATCATGTAAAAAAGTTTATTGCCACTATTTATGTTTTTGAATCAGATCAAACAAATTTGGTTACGTATTTTAATAAGACCACTTTGAGTAAAAAAAAGGAGGGGGTCAGCGATAACTTAGCAAGATTAGAAATAAAAGGAAGGTATAGTACAAAAATTATTGCGGAGTTTGTATCCTTTCCACTTGAAAAACTGATGAATTTAAATCCGCAAATTGAAAAGGTGTTGGCTACTGGAAAAACTTTTGAATTAATACTACCGAAGGATAAGCTTGAAATATTTGAGGCCCATAAAAATGAAATTTTACAGGCCTCTATACAATCTTTATATAAAATAAGGGATTAAATGCCGATTTGATTAGTAATCGTCCAAGTCGTCTTTGTCATCGAATAAATCATCGTCGTCATCTAAGCTTTTTAAATCATCATCTAAAGAAAAGTCATCGTCGTCATCTTCTTTTTTTGATTTCCCTTTGGCTTTGGTTGATTTTTTTGGCATATCAAATTCTTCGAAGTCGGGATCCCAACTATCATCTTCGGCTTTTTCCCAATCATCATTTACTGCTTCTTCCTCATCCAAATCATCCTCCTCGTCTGCCACCTTTTTTTTGGATAATGGTTTAAGTATAGCCGCTTTATTTTGCGTAGGCTTTACTTCTTTACTTTTCTTTTCTTTTGCGATTTTCACTGCCATAAGTCTTTCAAAATTACAATGTAAATTTTCAAACTAAATTTTTATTTACCAAAAAAACAGCGTGTTTTTTTTAGAAATTTTAAAATTTTCTACATTGATTATTGTTGCAACAACTAATAGTTTATAAATGTACTATTTGGTCTCTGCCAGGTCCATTGGAAACATATTTAACGGGCACCCCAAGGTAACTATTAATAAATTCTATATATGACTTCATGGTTGCAGGTAATTCCTTTTCGTCTTTCATTTTTGTGGAGTCAATGTTCCATCCAGCCATTTTTTTCCAAATAGGGGTCACTGGCGTACCTACAATTTGAAATGGAACATAGTCAATTTGCTTCCCTTCCATTTCATAAGCAACACCTAGTTCTAATTCCGCAAATGAATCTAGTATATCTGCCTTGGTCATAATAATTTGTGTTACACCATTGATCATACAGGCAAATTTTAAAGCCACTAGGTCAATCCAACCACAGCGTCTTGGTCTACCAGTGGTAGCACCAAATTCACTACCTATTTTTCGAAGCTCTTCTCCTTTGGCATCATGTAATTCAGTAGGGAAGGGACCGCTGCCTACTCTGGTACAATAAGCTTTAGAAATTCCAAATACCTCTCCAATTAATTTTGGAGAAATCCCTAAGCCAGTGCAAACCCCTGCAGAAATGGTATTGGAAGATGTGACAAATGGAAAAGTACCAAAGTCAATATCCAACATAGATCCTTGGGCACCTTCGGCCAATACTTTTTTCCCTTTGGAAATTTGATCATTAATAAAGTATTCGCAGTTGATGATATTCAAGGTTTTTAAAAACTCAAGCGCTTCAAAAAACTCCGTTTCCATTTCACTGATATCCTCGTTGAAATTGTAACTATCTAATATTTTTTGGTGCTTCATGCGAAGGGCGATGTATTTACTAATAAAATTTTTACTTAGTAAATCACCTACTCTAATTGCATTACGGCCTGTTTTGTCCATATAGGCAGGTCCAATGCCCTTCAGCGTTGACCCAATTTTACCTTCTCCCTTTGACAATTCAGATGCTTTGTCAAGTGCACGGTGCGAAGGAATAATAATATTGGTACGCTCGGAAATAAAAAGATTCTTTTTCACATCCACCCCCATCGCTTTAACAGCGTCACATTCTTTTTTTAATGTGACAGGATCTAAAACCACCCCATTACCAATGATGTTTATTTTATCCTGATGAAAAATTCCAGAAGGGATTTGGTGTAATACCATTTTAGTGCCATTCACATATAAAGTATGTCCTGCATTTGGACCTCCTTGAAACCTAGCGATGACATCATAATTGGGTGCAAAATAATCAACAATTTTACCTTTTCCTTCATCACCCCATTGAAGTCCTAAAATTACATCTACCATGGATTAATATTTGAGAACACAAAAATAAGTATTGACAGGTTGATTACCTATTTAAACTATTATTAATTGAACTAACTTTTACACAGTTTCGGTGTCAAATCTGTTAACTTGTTGGATTCCACTCACCGATTTTATTTTTTCCACCAATAATTCAAGTTCATCTTTGTCATGGACATATACTTTGATGGTACCTTCGAACAAGCCGTCCTTGGATTCGATGGTGATGGCGGCAATGTTAATTTTAAGTTCCCCACTAATAATGGTGGTAATATTATTTACCACACCCACATCATCCATTCCCACAATACTAAGCCCTGTTAGGAAGGAAATTTCTTTATTTTTTGCCCACTTGGTTTTCACCACCCGATGGCCATAATTTGCCAAAAGTTGGGTGGCATTGGGGCAGCTGGTTCGATGAATAATTAAGCCTTTGCCTGTGCTGACAAAACCAAAAACATCATCCCCAGGGATCGGGTTACAGCATTTCCCCAAACTGTATTTTATTTGATCGCTGGATTCACCAAAAATGATCAACTCCGATTCCTTTTTCGGAATAAATTTATTCGGATTTGTATCATGACCAGGTTCCGGAGCAATATGGATGGGTTTAGGGGCTTCAATTTTATCGCCAAGAACCAAGAATAATTTTAGCTCTTTTAATTCAATTTGCTTTTTTGCGATTTTAAAATGCAAATCAAGTTGGCTAGGCTGTTTATAGTAATTGACTAATTGGTCAATATTATAAGGGCTATAGGGTGCGCCAATACTTTCCAATTTTCGCTGTAAGGTATATTTGCCTTCCTCTGCAATTGATTTTTTTTCTTCCCGCAATGCATCCTTAATACTGTTTTTAGCTTTCGCAGTGACCACATTATTGAGCCAGTCGTCATTGGGCTTTTGCTTATTACTGGTGATGATTTCAATTTGATCACCACTGCGTAATTTATGGCTGATGGGCACTAATTTATGATTCACTTTTGCCCCGATACATTTGGATCCAATGGCGGTATGTATATAAAAAGCAAAATCCAAGGCCGAGCTATTAATGGGCAGCATTTTAACTTCTCCTTTAGGTGTATACACATAAATTTCCTCTGCTAAAAAAGAGGTTTTAAAATCTTGTAAAAAATCAATGCCTTCTTCTTGTTGGTTGCTAAGCGCTTCTCTAATTTGAACAAACCATTTATCAAATCGATCTTCATTTTGAGAGCCTTCCTTATATTTAAAATGCGCAGCTAATCCTTTCTCTGCAATCTCATTCATTCGCTTTGTTCTGATTTGCACTTCCACCCATTTTCCTTGTGGTCCCATAACCGTGGTGTGCAAGGCTTCGTAACCGTTACTCTTTGGGTTGCTCAACCAATCACGTAATCTTTCAGGCGAGGGTAGGTATTCGTCCGTAATTAAGGAATATACTTTCCAACATGCTTCCTTTTCTTTTTCCAAGGGCACATCTATAATAATACGAATGGCAAATAAATCATACACTTCTTCAAAACTGACGCCTTTCTTTTTTATTTTATTCCAAATGGAGTGGATGCTTTTTGGGCGACCATGCATTTCGAATTCAAAATCTTCGGGAATTAATTTTTCATTTAAGGGGCGAATAAATTCGTTGATGTATTTGGTTCTTTCTCGCTTTGTTTCCGCTAATTTTTTGGCAATCTCTTTATACGTATCTGGCTCCATGTACTTCATGGATAAATCCTCCAACTCAGTTTTTAAATTATACAAACCCATACGGTGGGCCAAGGGTGCATACACCCAAATAGTTTCAGAGGCAATTTTTAATTGCTTTTCTTGCTTCATCGAATCTAGGGTACGCATATTATGTAAGCGGTCCGCTAGTTTTATTAAGATCACCCTAGGATCATCGGTCAGGGTCAATAAAATCTTTTTGAAATTTTCAGCTTGCTGGCTACTATTGGCATCCATGACGCCTGAAATCTTTGTTAATCCGTCAACTATTTTTGCGATTTCATTCCCGAATTCGTTTTTAACATCATCTAAGGTTAAATCGGTATCCTCAATGGTATCGTGTAATAACGCACAAATGGTACTTCGAACCCCCAATCCAATTTCTTCCACACAAATCATGGCCACCGAAATAGGGTGTAATATATAAGGCTCGCCACTTTTACGTCGCATGGTTTTATGCGCTTTGGTGGCCATTTCAAAAGCGGTGCGCAATAATTCCTTATCCCCTTTTTTTAATTTTTCACGAATGGCTCTGAGCAATGCACGATACTGACGAACAATTTCTTTATTTTCTTGTTCTTCATTTAAATCGTAATTGGATGCGATTTTGGCTTCGTTATGTAGTTCGGATAAATCCATCTTATTACGAAAATACGACAATCAAACAGGATTTTTACATACAACACATAGATAGTGTAACTTTGTAGCTTATGACGATGAAACCGCCCAAATCATTTTTTAATTACTCCCTTTTGAAAAGGGTGTTTTCATTTGTGCAACCTTACCGTTTTATGTTTATTGGCAATCTCGTATTGGCGATTGTCCTTGCTTTTTTTACCCCGATTCGCCCTTATTTAATTCAGGTTACGGTGAATACGGCAATTGGTAAGCCTACTATTTTACCCGAATGGGTACGCTTTTTTTTACCCGACACCGCATTTGAATCTGCGATACAATTAATCATAGGAATCACCCTTTTTCAGGTAGCATTTATTATTGTGGAAACCATTTTTCGATTTATGTTCACTTTCGGCATGGCTTGGTTGGGTCAGCAAGTGATTCGGGATTTGCGCAATAAAGTATATGACAAAGTAATGCATTGGGAGATGAGGCAATTTGACAAAACGCCCATTGGCACATTAACTACGCGTACCATCAATGATATTGAAAGTATCAATGACATTTTTTCAGATGGCTTAATTCCTATCCTTGCGGATTTCTTAACCATCGTTATTACATTAACTACCATGTTTTTTATTAATTGGCAATTGACATTGGTCTGTTTAATTCCATTTCCAATTATGTTGATTGCAACTTACTTTTTTAAAGAAAGTGTCAATAAAAGTTTTATACAAGTTCGAAATGCCGTTGCTGCATTAAATGCATTTGTGCAGGAACATATTTCAGGTATGGCGGTGGTGCAAGCTTTTGCCGCTGAAGAAAAAGAAATGACCAAGTTTGATAAAATTAATGAAGGGCATAAGTCAGCAAACATCAAAGCAATATTTGCGTACTCCGTTTTTTTTCCAGTCGTGGAAGTGGTATTGGCCTTAAGTATGGGTTTGATTGTATGGTGGGTGGCAGACCAAAGTTTAGATGCTGGAATGTTGGTTGCTTTTATTTTATTTTTAAATCAAATTTTTAGGCCGTTACGCATGATCGCGGATAAATTCAATGTGTTACAAATGGGGATGGTCGCTGCGGAAAGGGTGTTTAAGGTTTTGGATAATACAGATATTACTTTAAACGAAGGGCAGCTTAGTCCTGAAAAAGTAAACGGTAAAATTGAATTTAAAAATGTACAATTTGCTTATGAAGGGAGCAACTGGGTTTTAGATGATTTAAGTTTTTCAGTTGCTGCAGGAACCACTGTTGCGATTGTTGGCCATACGGGTAGTGGTAAATCTTCGGTCATTAGTATATTGAATCGCTTGTATCCTTATCAGTCGGGAAATATTTATTTAGATGACCAACCCATTGAAAATTATTCCTTGGACTTTTTAAGAGCGTCTGTGGGTGTGGTTTTACAAGATGTGTTTTTGTTTTCAGGATCTATTTATGATAATATCACGCTACGCAATAACAGTATAACGGAAGCCCAAGTGCATGCAGCTGCAAAAATGATTGATATGCATGATTTTATTTTGAGCTTGCCTGGAGGGTATAGTTATCAAGTAATGGAACGCGGTGCTACCTTGAGTATGGGGCAGCGGCAGTTATTAAGTTTTATTCGTGCTTTGTTATACAATCCTGCGATATTAATATTGGATGAAGCCACTTCCTCGATTGACACAGAAAGTGAACGACTCATTGAAAAAGCCATTGATACCTTAATAAAAGGGCGCACTTCCATCGTGATTGCGCATCGATTATCCACCATTCGGAAAGCCAACAAAATCATCGTTTTAGAAAAAGGCAAAATACAGGAAATGGGGTCACATGAGGACCTTCTTCATTTGGGGGGCTTTTATGCAAAACTCAATGAAATGCAGTTCAAGGATAAAAAATCGATCAATTAAATTAAGTAATTGATTTACAGTCATTTGCATTCAATAAGTTTTCACGATTTTAAGGACAATTTCTATTCAATTTTTCTGCAATTTCAAGGGGAATATTCCTATCTTTGCACCAAATTTTGAGATCTGTATGGCCCTAAGACCTATTAAATCAATACTGGCATTGTGTTTTAGCCTTTTTATTTTGTTGCAACCAACAAATATTTTAGCAAGCGAACCAGCGGCAGCTACTGCGGAGCATGCCAATAAAGAAGAAGGCAGCTTTAATGTTACTGAAACAATTTTAGAACATATTAAGGATGATCACAGTTGGCATTTATGGGGGCATACTTCTATTGCTTTACCTGTAATTTTATATACCCCACAAGGGTTTGACGTTTTTTCTTCAGAAAAATTAGTGGACGAACATCATGAGCCGGTGGTGTATAAAGGGAAATTTGATTACAAGCTGGTTGCAGGTAAAACTAAAATTGTCAATGCAGCGGGTGAAGTGGATGTAGCAGCAAGTAAAAAATTATGGGATTTCTCTATTACAAAAAATGTAGCCAGTTTATTTATATCCGTTATCATTTTATTATTGGTAATACTAACTGCAGCAGGGGCGTATAAAAAAACAGGGGTCACATCAGCGCCCAAGGGATTGCAATCATTTATGGAGCCGATTGTTTTATTTGTTAGAGATGAAATAGCCCTTCCAAATATTGGTGCAAAGCGTTATGCTAAATACATGCCGTTTTTATTGACTATCTTCTTTTTGATATTAACGAATAACTTTTTAGGTTTAATTCCTTTATTTCCAGGTGGCGCAAATGTGAGTGGGAATATTGCATTTACAATGACTTTAGCGGTTTGTGTCTTCATAGTTGTGAATTTAAGTTCGAACAAAAACTACTGGGAACATATTTTCTGGATGCCAGGAATGCATTGGTCTATGAAATTGTTTTTAGCACCGATTGAATTAATCGGGGTGTTCAATAAACCTATTTCATTGATGATTCGATTGTTCGCAAATATCACAGCGGGTCATATCTTGGTATTGAGTTTGGTTTGTTTGATTTTTATTTTTAAAACTGTGTATGCAGCTGCAATAGCAGTGCCTTTTGTAATTTTTATATTCTTGATAGAATTGCTAGTCGCTTTCTTACAAGCCTATATTTTTACAATGCTCACTGCAATGTATATTGGCATGGCTTCAGAAGAAGCGCATCATGACCATCATCCAGCAGGGGAAGGCGCAGATAAAGAATTAGCACATCATTAATAATATTTATAAATTTTTTTCAATAACAATTAAAACGTAAAAAATGGTAGTAGGAAGTGTTGCCGCAATCGGCGCTGGATTAGCTGCTATCGGTGCTGGAATTGGCATCGGTCTAATTGGTAAAGGAGCGGTAGAAAGTATTGCTCGTCAACCAGAAGCAGTGAATGATATTCGTTCTAACATGATCGTAATGGCTGCCTTCGTTGAGGCCGTAGCTTTATTTGCGGTGGTGGTTGCCCTTTTGGGGAACGGATAATCTATCAAAAGATTCCCAAAGCATTATAGGCCCTAGCACAGGGCGAAGGGCCTATAATTTTTTTAAAGGGAATATATAAAAAAGAAGAAAAGATTTTTAATCATTAAGATAAATTAAGGAATATGTTTTTAGAAATAAACCCACTAGTGTTACCAGATATCGGATTGGTATTCTGGAATACGGTTGCCTTTGTTGGACTACTTGTGGTATTGGGCAAGTTTGCTTGGAAGCCTATGCTAAAGGCAATTAGTGATCGTGAGCAAGGTATTGAAGATTCTTTAGCTAAGGCGGATAAAATGAAAGCAGATATTACTGCTATGCAAAATGAAAATGAAGCATTATTAGCAAAGGCGCGTGAAGAAAGAGCTACTTTAATCAAAGAAGCAAAAGAGGCATCTGAAAAAATGATCGCTGATGCAAAAGATAAAGCGAAGTCAGAATATGAGCGTATTGTAGCAGATGCACAAGTTGCCATTACACAACAAAAAAATGCAGCCCTTACTGAAGTTAAGAATCAAGTGGGTTCATTAGTCGTTGATGTTGCAGAAAAAGTATTAAGACGTGAGCTTTCAAACAAAGCAGAACAAGAAACGTATATTAAACAACTAGCTGACGGAGTTAAATTAAATTAAAAAAAATGCCGAACGCAAGATTAGCAGGTAGATATGCAAAAAGCATCCTTGATTTAGCCATCGAACAAGGTCAGTTGGAAGCGGTGTATGCAGATATGAAATACCTACAAGCAGTTTGTAATGCAAGCAGCGAGTTTGTAAGCATGTTGCGTAGCCCGATTATAAAAGCAGATCAAAAAAATAGCATCTTGAGCGCTGTTTTAAAAAATAATGTAGGCGTATTAACAAATTCATTTATTGTTTTATTGGTAAAGAAGGGCAGAGAAAGTGATTTGCATGAAATTGCAAATACCTTTATTGAACAATACAATGGAATGAAGGGGATACATCAGGTTACTTTAACAACTGCAGTTGAAATAAGTGCCGACATGAAAAATTCGATCGAGCAAAAAGTGAAATCCGATAATTCATTTGCATCAGTTGAGTTGACCACTAAAACAGACGGAAGTTTGATTGGCGGTTTTGTACTTGAGTTTAATAATAATTTATTAGATGCAAGTATCTCAAGAGATTTGAAAGACATAAAAAAACAATTTTTAAAAAACGAGTTCGTAGGAAAAATATAATTATACAAAAAAAATAATCGTTATGGTGGACATTAAACCCGATGAAATTTCAGCAATTCTTAGACAGCAACTAAGCAATTTCAATGCCTCAGCTGATTTAGAGGAAGTGGGAACTGTATTACAAGTAGGTGATGGTATTGCCCGTGTATATGGTTTGAACGGTGTAAGAAGTGGTGAGTTAGTGGTATTTGAAAATGGAACTAAAGCAATTGCCCTTAACCTAGAGGAAGATAATGTGGGTGTGGTATTGATGGGTGACAGTAAAGGAATCAAGGAAGGAAATAAAGTAAAAAGAACAGGTCAAATCGCTTCTATTAAAGTAGGGGAAGGTTTAGTAGGCCGTGTTATTAATACATTAGGAGAGCCCATTGATGGTAAAGGTCCTATTAAAGGTGAATTGTATGAAATGCCATTGGAGCGTAAAGCACCAGGGGTAATTTTCCGTGAGCCAGTAAAGGAACCATTACAAACCGGTATCAAAGCGATTGATGCGATGATTCCAATTGGTCGTGGACAAAGAGAGTTAGTGATTGGTGATCGTCAAACAGGTAAAACTGCAATTTGTGTTGATACTATTATTAACCAAAAAGAATTTTTTGATGCAGGAAAACCAGTGTACTGTATTTATGTAGCGATTGGACAAAAAGCATCTACCATTGCGGGTGTAATGAAAACTTTAGAAGATAATGGCGCGATGGCTTATACTATTATCGTTGCAGCTCCTGCAGCTGATCCAGCGCCATTACAATTCTATGCGCCATTTGCAGGTGCAGCGATTGGAGAATTTTTCCGTGATACAGGTCGTCCAGCATTGATTGTTTATGATGATTTATCAAAACAAGCGGTGGCTTATCGTGAGGTATCTTTATTATTACGTCGCCCGCCAGGACGTGAAGCATATCCAGGTGATGTATTCTATTTACATAGTCGTTTATTAGAGCGTGCTGCAAAAGTTATTGCGAATGACGATGTTGCTAAAAATATGAATGACTTACCTGATTCCATCAAGCATTTGGTAAAAGGTGGTGGATCATTAACTGCATTGCCAATCATTGAAACACAAGCTGGTGACGTATCTGCTTATATCCCAACGAACGTAATTTCAATTACTGATGGTCAAATATTCTTAGAGGGTAACTTATTTAACGCAGGTATTCGTCCAGCGATTAACGTAGGTATCTCTGTAAGTCGTGTGGGTGGTAATGCACAGATTAAGTCAATGAAAAAAGTATCTGGTACTTTAAAATTAGACCAAGCTTTATACAGAGAGTTGGAAGCATTCTCTAAGTTTGGTGGTGATTTGGATCCAGCAACTAAGTCAGTAATTGACAAAGGAGCTAGAAACGTGGAAATTTTAAAGCAAGCACAATACACACCATTCTCCGTTGAAAAACAAGTAGCCATTATTTACTTAGGTACCAATGGTTTATTGAGAGAGGTGGCAGTACGAAAGGTAAAGGAATTTGAAGCGCATTTCTTATTAGAAATGACCAATAAATTACCAAATGTATTGGCTGAGTTTAAAAAAGGAAATTTGCCAGAAGATGGATTAAAGCAAATGCTTGATTTAGCGAACAGCATTATTCCACAATACAAATAGTATTCATTAATATTAAATTGATATAAAAAGCCCTGAACTATGTTCAGGGTTTTTTGTTATTATGTTATGTCTGTGATTAAAGTACAAAATATAAGTAAGCATTTTGGCAGCTTAAAAGCGGTGGACGATTTAAGCTTTGAAGTGAAAACAGGCCAGGTTTTTGGCTTTTTAGGCCAAAATGGATCAGGTAAAAGTACCACCATACGTATGTTGCTGTCCTTGATCCATCCAACGAGTGGGAATATTGAAATTTTTGGAAAGCGTATCGAAAAAGACAGGGAAGCAATTTTAGAACAAGTGGGTGCGATTATTGAAAGGCCCGATTTGTATCCCTATTTAAGTGCAAGGGAGCATTTGGAATTATTTGCAAAAGTACGAAAGCAAAAAATTGGTGAAGCGGACATTAATGCCACGCTTGAAAAAGTAGGCCTGGCCCATCGGGCAAAGGATAAAGTGCAAACTTTTTCATTGGGCATGAAACAGCGCTTAGGTATTGGTATAGCATTAGTAAATAATCCTTCCTTAATTATATTGGATGAACCTACCAATGGTTTGGATCCGCAGGGGATTGCAGATATCAGACAATTAATTCAATACTTAGCTAAGGAAGAAGGGAAAACGGTATTGGTATCCTCGCATTTGCTTTCAGAAATTGAGCAAGTGGCGCATCAAATATTAATCATTCACCAAGGAAAAAAAATGGTAGAAGGGGTGACCAAGGAATTGTTAGATCCTGAAAAAAGAATTGTGCAGATAAAAACTACCGATGATGCAAATGCCTTGAAAGTCATTACTGGGGGTAGTTTTAGTAATTATTTATTACCTCGCGGCGAAGGCATTTATTTAAAAATACCTACCCGTGAAATTCCCTTGCTGAACGAATCGTTGGTAAAAGCAGAGGTTGCCCTACTTGGTATTGAAACAAAAAATTCTTTAGAAGATTATTTTTTACAAATCACTTCAAACGCTTAATTATGTGGTCGCTGATAAAAGTTGAATTGTATAAAATATTTAGCCGTCCACGCACGTATATTGCTTTTGGTGCTATTGCAGCACTAATAGTAGTGATACAATTGGGGTTAAAAATTGATGGCGATTCCTATGCCTCCTTTTTAATGAAGGATATTAATGATACTTTAACGGTGGATGGTAAAGTATTGAATGGCTATTTGATATGCTATATATTATTACAATTATTATTGGTACATGTGCCCTTGTTAGTGGCATTGATAGCGGCGGATATGATTTCGGGGGAGGCTAATTTAGGTACACTTCGATTATTATTTACAACGCCGTATAGTCGCACACGCTGGGTGTTGGCAAAGTTCATCGCTGCAAGTATTTACACCATTTTACTTTTAATATGGTTGGCATTTTTAGCCCTATTTGTAAGTATGTGGATATTTGGCACGGATGATTTATTTTTAATGAAGTCAAATTATGTGGTACTCATTGAACAAAATGATGTGCTCTGGCGCTATGTAGGTGCTTTTGTTTTTGCGAGTTTTGCCTTATTAACAGTGACTAGTTTGGGTTTTTTATTGTCGAGTTTGTCAAGTAATTCAATTGGTCCAATTGTGGGCACCATGAGTGCTATTGTTTTTTTTACCATTTTGAGCACTTTGAATATTCCTTTGTTTACAATCGTCAAGCCCTATTTGTTTACGACGCATATGAATAATTGGAAGGAGTTTTTTGATATCCAGGTGAATACCAATAATGAAGCGATCACAGGAAGTATTTTAAACATCCCAAAAATTAAAACATCTTTAGTGGTATTGACATTGCATATTATTTTATTTGTAAGTGCCTCCATCCTCATTATTAAGAAAAAAGATATCCTTAGCTAATATTTACAATGAAAAAATTTACCACCTATTTATTCGGGATTGCTATTTTGTTTTCGAGCTTGATTTCTGGTTTAAGCGCGAGTGCTCAAGTAGATCCCTTAATTGAAAAAGTAGCACAAAAATTAGCCTTGGTCAATGATTACGTGGCTGAGGGTACTATGAAAACTGATGTTTCATTTATAAAGGCCTCACTCGGTAAGGTAAAGGTATATTTCAAAAAACCCAATTTGCTCAAAGTGAAAAAAGAAGGTGGTATTTCTTTATTGCCAAGAGGTGGCGTTTCCTTAACCATTAATACACTCTTAAATACGAAAGGGTACACTTCCATACCAGTGGGAACGCAGTTGCTCAATGGAAAAAAGGTAACTGTCATAAAATTAATTCCGAATGATGATAATTTGGATTGGGTAATTTCTACTTTATGGATTGACCCAGTAGAGGCGCTGGTTTACAAAACTGCGACCACCACTAAGGAAAATGGCAGTTATGAAATTACGATGCAATATGGCGCCTATGCACAACAAGGGTTAGCGAGTAAAATAATTTTTAGTTTTAACACCAAAGATTATAAATTGCCAAATGGTAT
>JBIIRW010000028.1:0-17552 GCA_044341385.1 Sediminibacterium sp.
ACCTGCGGAAGCAATGTATTTGAATAAAAAGTTGTTAAGTATTCCCATCTTACATCATTTTGAACAAGAATGTAATGCGGCTGCGATGAAAAAGATGGGGGTAACGGTATTAAAAAAATTAGACCAACATTTTGCAGAACATTTCAAAATATGGATCAATCAAGATAATTCAGTAAAAATTTCATTATCCCATTCTACCAAGGATATTGTGGAGGTATTAATGAACAATACATTAGCAAATGCATAAAAATTTCTGAGCTCAAACAATTAGTAAACAATTACATTTCAAATCATTAACACAATCATTATGTATTTAATACAAGATCAAAAAAAAGAAACAATTGCCTATATCGAAAACATGATGATTTTAGATACCAACCATGAGCATGTAATTGGTATTTTAATTGGAGATTGTTTTTTCGGCCATAATAAAAAAGTGGTAGGAAAGATTATCAATCAAACAGTTTACTTATTAAATGGAGAAATTGCAGGTAAGGTTGAATTAAATCATGAATATAAAAATACCAGTATCAAAAAAAGTTTAATGGTGGAAGCCTGGGATTTTTTAATGAATATTAATGAACATACTGGCGCATGGATTGAAATAACAAAAAAATGGAGTAAAACTCCATTCTTAAGTCATTTAAATTAATAAGGCAATTATTTTACCCTACTGCCGTAAATTATTCTTTCAATAATGCCACTAAGCTCTCCATGTGAATTTGGATTATGCTGTGTCATAATCAATACAACCATTTTATCCTTTGGATCTGCCCAATAAGTAGTGCCATAATAGCCGCCCCAGGAAAAGGAACCCTTGTTTCTAACATTTAAATTGGCCGACTTCTCTGAAGTAATGGAAAAACCCAAACTAAAATCATCCTGCCCATTATATTTAAAATCTAATTGTGGACTTGTCATAATTTCGGCAGTTCTTGGTGCAATAATTTGTTTGCCATTGTACTTTCCGCCATTCAAAATCATTTGTAAAAATATGGCATAGTCATACGCGGTTGAAGATAAACCTGCGCCACCTGAGAAATAGGTTTTAGGCATCATTGGATAATTAGGGTTGATATCTCTAAAGGTGGGCGACCATTCAATAATTTTTTTATCATCGTTTTCCGTATAAACGGTAGGCATTCTTTCCGCTTTTGTCATAGGAACATTGAAATAAGTATCCTTCATCCCTAATGGGTCAAAAATATTTTTTTGACAATACGCTTCTAAGGATAAGCCACTTACTACTTCAACAATACAGCCAAGTAAATCACTATTCAATCCATAAGTGAATTTTTCACCTGGCTGATGTATTAAAGGTAAAGTTCCAAGTAATTTCATTCTATCTAATAAATTCGCATTAAAATCACCTAATCCTGAAGGGATGCCAGCCTTGCTATAAATTGCTTTCATTTTTTGACTTCCAATAGCTGTATAATCAATCCCAGAAGAATGCGTTAATAAATCACGTATAGTTAATTCTCTTTTTGCAGGAATAGTAGTGTAGCTACTGTCCTTTGCATTAAAATCTTTTAAAACAGTTGGATTTTTAAAACTCCCTATTATTGTTGATACCTTTTGGTCAAGACTAATTTTGCCTTGTTCATACAATTGCATAATCGCTAAGCTGGTAATAGCTTTGGTTTGACTCATGATGCGATAAATTGCATTGGTCGGCATTGCTTTTTTACTCGCCTCATTAGCGTATCCGAAACCTTTGTGGTAAACTACTTGATTGTCTTTTACTATTATTACTGTTGAACCGATTAGCCATCTGTTGTTGATATATTTATTTACAAGCGAATCAATTTGCGCGAGTTTTTTATAATCGAACTTATTACTTTTAACAGTTTCAAATGAAAGTATTTGGCTATTACCTTTAATTGCAATCGCAAAAGCAAGAATTATAAGACTACCTACGATAAGTAGTTGATTTATTTTTAAAGATGCATTTTTCATATGCTGACGAATTTATATTTTACTATTTTATTTTGCTGGGAACCAAGATCCAAATTTAGTTAAATCCACATTTCCACCGGATAAAATGATACCTACTTTTTTTCCTTTAAACAAATTTGCATTGCGCATGGCCGCAGCAAACGGAACTACACAACTAGGTTCAACAATTATTTTCATTCTTTCAAAAACCAACCGAAGTGCATTTATGATTTCTGCTTCCGAAACTAATAATATACCAGAAACATGTTCTTTTATAATTCCTAAGGTTTGTTCACTTAAGGTGGTCAATAATCCGTCAGCGATGGTTTCAATAAATGGTGCTTTTTCTACCTTGCCTGATTGTAAACTTAAAACTGCGTCTGCTGCTCCTTCAGGCTCGCCGCCATATACTTTCAAATCCGGTTTAAAATATGATGCACCTAAGCAGGTTCCTGATAATAAACCACCGCCACCCACTGGTGTAATTACGACGTCTAAATCGGGTACATCTTCCAATAATTCTTTGACGCAAGTAGCTTGACCAGTAATCACGCGATAGTCATCATAGGGATGAATAAATTCCGCGCCAGTTTCCGCAACAACTTTATTTAAAGCCTCCTCTCTTGCGGCCTGATTTGCTTCACATATAATTACGGTAGCACCGTAACCTTTCACCGCATCCACTTTTACCTGCGGGGAGGATTTAGGCATAACGATGTATGCTTTGATGCCCAATCTTTTTGCAGCAAAAGCCAAAGCTTGCGCGTGATTGCCTGAGGAATGTGTTGCAATTCCATTTTTTAATTGATCTGGACTCAACGTGAGTGTTGCATTCATGCCACCTCTTATTTTAAATGCGCCTATTTTTTGAAAGTTCTCACACTTAAAATAAAAATCAATGCCAGTCATTTCATTAATACTATGGTTGGTCATTACCGGTGTGCGATGTATATAGGGCCTTATCCGTTCATGTGCACTTAAGATATCTTCTTTAGATATTTTCATTTTGCGCTCTCATTTATTTGCTTACAAAAAGCTAATTTAATATATAAAATTGTTTGTTTCCTTATATGAATTTAATGAATTATTCATCAATTTACTGCTCAATATAAACCAATTAATATTTTCGATTTTATTAATTCTATAAGATGATTTATATTTAGTAACCATTGTAAAACAATAACTATGTCAACGACTACTTTAACCCCGCAACAAATTGCATCCTTTCATAAAGATGGATATGTGATTGTTAAAAACTTTTTAGCACCAAAAGCGGTTGAAAAGCTTTATAGTACTGCAATAGGGGACAATGCGATGGAAAACAATGCCATTAATGTAACGGATCAAAACGGTAAAAATTCAAAATTATCACTTTGGTTTACACCAGGTAATGATGTTTTTGGTTATTTGACACGTAGTGAAAGAATCGTGAATAGTATAGCTGCATTATTAGATAGTGATGCACCTGTTTGTCATTTCCATTCCAAATTGATGCAAAAAGAACCTAAAGTAGGAGGTGCTTGGGAATGGCACCAAGATTATGGTTATTGGTACAAAAATCAATTTATGTTTCCTGATCAATTAATCAGTGTGATGGTTGCATTAACGCCAGCGAATAAACAAAATGGCTGTTTACAAGTGATTAAAGGTTCGCATAAATTAGGTCGTATTAATCATGGTTTTGCGGGTGAACAAGTTGGTGCTGATATGGTCATGGTAAACAATGCACTTAAAACAATGGATTTAGTATATGTGGAAATAGAACCAGGAGATGCTTTGTTTTTTCATAGTAACATTTTACATCGCTCTGAAGCCAACTTATCGGATCATCCAAGATGGTCTATTATTTCTTGTTATGCTTCTCAATCCAATTTGGCGTATAATGAAGTCTCCACTTCCTGGAAAACACCTATCGAATTGGTGCCTGATAATGCCATAACAGACTGGGAATCAATTAGTTTGTCCAATGCTGATTTCTTGAAAAAGGAGAATGACCCCGCATTAAAAGAGACGGGTTGGGAAAAATAAATACGCTTTAGGTTGGGCGAAGTAGCCTTTAGTAAGGCAGTAAAAATGATTGCCATAACGCTGTCCTATATCTTACTGAAAATGTCATATTAGTTCCTTAATACTATTATTTATTTCTTATTTTTAGAGATAACAATCTCCCCCAAATATTGGGGTCAATAAGTTTAATCTTTATGTATTTATTAGGCATAGATATAGGCACTTCATCCATCAAGGTGTCGGTCGTAGAAGCAAGTACAAGTCAATGTATCGCATCAGCACAATTTCCTGAAACCGAATCAGCAATTACCTCCCTTGAAAAAGGGTGGGCCGAGCAGTCTCCTGAAATGTGGTGGGCGCATATTCAACAAGCCATTTTAAAATTAAATAATACCAAAAAATTTGCACCTGCTGATATTAGCGCGATTGGAATATCTTATCAAATGCATGGATTGGTTTTAGTTGACCAAAATAAGCAAGTACTAAGAGATAGTATTATTTGGTGTGATAGTAGGTCGGTAAGTATTGGTGATGCTGCGTTTAAGGCCATTGGCCCCGAAAAATGTTTAAGTCATTTGTTAAACTCACCTGGAAATTTTACTGCATCAAAATTAGCATGGGTGAAACAAAATGAACCTGCTATTTATGATAAGATCGCGCATGTGATGCTGCCTGGTGATTTTGTTTCAATGAAATTTACGGGTCATATCACTACGAGTATCTCTTCTTTATCAGAAGGCATTTTTTGGGATTTCAAGAACAATGAATTGTCAAAAGATATTTTGAATTATTACGGATTTGATCAATCAGTATTACCAAATATTCAACCTGTATTTAGCAATCATGGTGAATTACTTCCTGAAATTGCAGCTAAGTTAAATTTAAAACCAGGCATTCCTATTACTTATAAAGCAGGAGATCAACCCAACAATGCATTATCCTTAAATGTTTTGGAGCCCGGCGAAGTTGCAGCAACAGCAGGCACTTCGGGTGTGATTTATGGGGTTACAGATAAAATTACCTATGATCCACAATCAAGGGTGAATACTTTTGCGCATGTCAATCACACTAATCAATTAAACAGATTGGGGGTTTTACTTTGTATTAATGGCACCGGTATTTTAAACAGTTGGGTGAAAAAAATGGTAGGTGCTGGTAATGATTATCCGCAAATGAACCAAGCCGCCAGTCATATTCAACCCGGAAGCGATGGCTTACAAATTATGCCTTTTGGTAATGGGGCCGAGCGTATTTTTAATAATAAAATGATTGGCGCACAATTTGTAAATATCGATTTCAATAAACATAGTGAAGCACATATTTTTAGAGCAGCTCAGGAAGGCATTGCTTTTACATTTAGATACGGCATTGATATTATGCGTGGAAACGGAATGAATCCAAGTATTATTCGTGCAGGGTATTCAAATATGTTTTTAAGCGATGTATTTACAGATGCTTTTGTGAATGCGACCAATGTGCCAGTGGCATTATACCATACGGATGGTAGTGTAGGTGCAGCGATTGGTGCAGGCATAGGTGCCGGTACTTATAAAAATGCTACCGAAGCGTTTAGTAATTTTAAACCTATTAAAGTAGTGGAACCATCCAACGCAAAAGGGTTTAATGAATTATATTTGGATTGGCACAAATCATTAGAAAAGTATTTATAAACAAAAAATAATTTTAGTAAATTTTTTAAAAATCAAGTTATGTCAGTTGTATTAGGTGAAAAAGAATTTTTCAAAGGAATTGAAAAAGTAAAATTTGAAGGACAAGGAAGTGATAACCCATTAGCGTATCGTTGGTATGATGAATCCAAAGTGGTGGCAGGTAAACCAATGAAAGAATGGTTACGATTCGCAGTTGCTTATTGGCATAGTTTTGTTGGCAATGGTGCTGACCCTTTTGGGGAACCCACTTTAATATATCCATGGAATAATAATGCAGATGCAGTTGGGCGTGCAAAAGATAAAGCAGATGCTGCATTTGAATTTATTACCAAATTAGGGTTGCCTTACTATTGTTTTCATGATGTGGATGTGGTTGATTTTACCAATGATGTTCATGATAATGAAAAAAGATTAGCTGCATTAACTACTTATCTTAAACAAAAGCAAGACGCGAGTGGTGTGAAACTATTGTGGGGCACTGCGAACGTGTTTAGCAACAAGCGTTATATGAATGGTGCATCCACCAATCCTGATTTTCATGTTTTAACACATGCGGCTACACAAGTAAAAGGGGCATTAGATGCAACTATTGCTTTGGGTGGCGAGAACTATGTTTTCTGGGGTGGTCGTGAAGGATATATGTCCTTGTTAAACACCAACATGAGAAGAGAAAAAGAACATTTGGCGAAATTTTTACATACAGCAAAAGATTATGCGCGTAAAAATGGTTTCAAGGGTACTTTCTTTATCGAGCCAAAACCATGTGAGCCAACTAAGCATCAATATGATTATGATTCAGAAACCGTAATTGGTTTTTTAAGACAATATGATTTACTGAATGACTTCAAATTAAATATTGAAGTGAACCATGCAACACTAGCGGGTCATACTTTCCAACATGAATTACAAGTTGCAGCAGATGCAGGCATGTTAGGTAGTATGGATGCGAATCGCGGTGATTATCAAAATGGATGGGATACCGATCAGTTCCCTACCAATATTAATGAGTTGGTAGAATCCATGTTGATCATTGTTGAAGCGGGTGGCTTCCAAGGTGGTGGCATTAATTTTGATGCAAAACGCAGAAGAAACTCAACCGATGCTGCAGATTTATTCCATGCACATATTGGCGGTATTGATACTTTTGCGCGCGCATTAATTACGGCAGATGCAATTTTACAAAAATCTGAGTATAAAAAAATTCGTGCAAATAGATATGCTTCTTTTGATTCAGGCAAGGGTAAGGAATTTGAGCAAGGAAAATTAAGCTTGGAAGATTTACGCAACTTTGCTATTGAAAATGGAGAACCAGCATCCATCAGCGGACAGCAAGAATTAATAGAGAACATCATTAATAGGTATATTTAGGCTATGCAAACTGCCGACAAAAAACTGGGTCTATGGACTAGTACTTCTTTAGTAGTAGGCAATATGATAGGTGCGGGTGTTTTTTTAATGCCCGCTACATTAGCTAGTTTTGGAAGCATTAGTTTACTAGGTTGGGTTTGTTCGGCCATTGGCGCTTTTTTACTTTCAAAAGTATTTGCGCATTTAAGTTGGTTGTTACCAGCTGCCAATGGAGGTCCTTATGCTTATTCTCAAAAAGGCCTCGGAGATTTCGCCGGTTTTTTAGTAGCATGGGGTTATTTGGTTTCGGTATGGTGTACCAATGCAGCTATAACGGTCTCTTTTATTAGTGCATTAAGTACTTTCATACCAGCATTAGCAACCAATGCAACACTAGCCATCATCACAGGTTTAGCAACCATTTGGTTTTTAACTTGGGTAAATTCTTTGGGGATATTTACATCTGGCGTAGTACAATTAATTTCGACCATTTTAAAAATTGTACCCATTATATTAATTGGCGTTGTGGGATTATTTTATATTCAATGGGAAAATTTCTTGCCATTTAATACAAGTGGTACAAGTAATATTGCAGCAATAACAGCTACAACCACCTTAACATTTTTTGCTTTTTTAGGTATTGAATGTGCTACGATTCCTTCGGGCAGTGTAACTAATTCTGCAGCCACCGTAGCCAAGGCTACAACACTCGGAACGCTTATTGCTACTGTGGTATATATTTTAAGTACAGTGAGTATTATGGGCATGATTCCAGCAGCACAATTAAAAAATAGTGTAACACCTTTTGCAGATGCTGCTGTATTAATATGGGGTCATGGTGCAGCCTATTGGGTAAGTGCAGGGGTTGCTATTGCTGCTTTTGGGGCTCTGAATGGCTATATATTAATTCAAGGTCAATTGCCATTTGCGATTGCGAAGGACAAATTATTCCCCACCGTTTTTATGCAACTTAATTCAAAAGGGATACCAGTTTTAGGCGTGGTCATTTCAAGTGTATTTGTTTCGGTGTTAATGTGTATGAATTATACCAAAGGGTTGGTTGACCAATTCAAATTTTTAATGCTAATGACTACTTCTACTATTTTAATACCCTATATTTTTTGTACAGCTTCTTATTTGATTCTGCGTTTTAAATTACCTTTTCAATCAAGTAAATATTTAGCGCTAGCTATTTTATTGGCTGCCCTTACTTTTATTTTTTGTTTATGGTTGATGATAGGCTTAGGACAAGAAACTGTTTTCTGGGGGTTTTTCCTAACAATGTCATCAGTGCCCATCTATGTTTTTGCTGTTTGGAAGAGAGAAAAATCGGAAAGTAATTCAACTTTTCCCAAATCATAATATTTTTTACATGAGTCATTTAGCGCATTCAGAATTTGGCAAATTAAAATCCGTTTTTATAAAAAAAGCAAGCGCTGCTTTTATAAATGAAGAACATATACAACAGCATTGGGAATCATTAAATTATTTAGGCAAACCTGACATGACACAAGCGCTTGTTGAATATGATGCTTTTGAAAATATTTTAAAAGAGCATGGTGCTGAAATTTTATATTTTCCAGAAGATGCTGCTGTGAATATGGATTCCATTTATTGTAGAGATGCTGCTATTGCAACTAGTCATGGCATGATCATTTGTAACATGGGAAAGGAAGGACGTAAAAATGAACCTGCTGCACAAGCGCGCGCTTATGCAGCACAAGGCATACCTGTTTTAGGAAGCATTGTTGCGCCAGGAACTATTGAAGGTGGTGATGTGGCTTGGTTAGATGCAACTACACTAGCAGTTGGTAATACTTATCGTACGAATGAAGCTGGTATTCAACAACTCAAAGAATTATTAAATCCAATAGGGGTGAAAGTGATTACTGCGGATATGCCCCATTATAAAGGGCCATCGGATGTATTTCATTTAATGTCGGTGTTAAGTCCAGTGGATAATAATTTAGCAGTGGTGTATTCACCCTTAATGCCTATTGCATTTCGAAATTTATTAATTGCGCGCGGTTTTGAATTAGTGGAAGTGCCTGATGAGGAATTTGACAGTATGGGTTGTAATGTATTGGCATTGGCGCCAAGGGTTTGCTTGATGGTCAAGGGAAATCCTATTACAAAAGCTCGTCTCGAAGCGGCAGGCTGTAAAGTAATAGAATACGAAGGTGCGGAAATCAGCGTCAAAGGCGGCGGTGGTCCTACTTGTTTAACAAGACCAGTTGGTCGTAGTTAATCGTTATCTTTTTATTTAGGTAGTTATTTTCTCCAATCCCAAAGTACAATATCCCAACCAATGCCGCCATATTGAATGGTATGAATAATTTCAAAACCAGTTTTCAAATGTGCTTTTATGGATCTTGGATTTTCTTGCGCCACATCGGTAATTAAATATTGGTATTCTTTATTTAAACTTTGTTGGTAAAAGCCATACATTTTTTGCACTAGTCCATTACCCCTATACGCTTTCCCAACACATAGCTGACCTACTAAAATGTAGATAACATCTTTTAAAGGAGTATCATTATAATTTAGTGCATCTATGGAATCAAATAAGCTATCTAATAATGGATGTTGTCCATAGCTATCTTTAGTCGTAATGATTACATAGCCTGCAATCGTATCGCCATCCTTTGCAATGATGGAGGGCTGAAACTGATGCATTTGTTGAAGCATTTCCATCGAATATTCAGCGGTTAAAAAACCTTCTTTGCTAGCTTCTGTTTCTCCAATGAGTTTTCTTAAATTTTCTCTTTGTAATAATCGGATGCCATCTAATTCAGCATCACTAGAAACATGAACAATTTCAATCATTGATTTCTACTTTTATTTATTAAATAATATAAAACGTATTTCGCACCTGTTTTATATTTAGCACTATAAATCCCGTTGGGGCCTGAGGTAAAATAAGCAGCTATACTTGCAAGGCCAACATATATACCTGCTTTCATTCCGAATAATTCTAACCCCAGCGCAATAGACGCAAAAACACAATTGGTAGCACCGCTAAAAACGGCAACAAATCCCATGCCTGCCAAAAGCGCCATGGGTAAAGGGATAAACCAGATTAATAGATTACCTAATGTGGCCCCAATAAAAAATAATGGCGTCACCTCACCTCCTTTAAAACCCGCGCTTAAAGTAAAACTGGTTAAAATTAATTTGATGGCGAAGTCAAATTGGCCTGCATTATTTGTAAATGCATCTTGGATAGTGGGAATTCCCAATCCAATGAACTTTGTACTATTAAACAAAACAATAAATAAGGCAATAATAATACCGCCAATAAAAGGGCGCAAGGGGGCAAACTTTATTTTGTTAAATATATTTTCAAATAATTTTCCAGTGGAAGTAAATGCAAGTGCAGTTAATCCAAAAAGGATACCAGCAATAATTGCCCAAGCTAAAGTTGTTAGGGATATTGCTGGTATACTGGGTATACTATAAATGGTATGTTTTATTTGCCAAGCCAAGCAGGAATAATGTGCGATATAGGCAACGAATAAACTTGCCGCTAATTGATTTTTATTTGTGTAGGTAATACTTAAAATTTCTATTGCAAAAAAGGCGCCAGCCAAGGGGGTTCCAAACACTGCAGCAAATCCACTACTAATACCAATGATTAATAATGTTTTTCGATCTGCCGCATTTAACTTAAATAATCCAGTGAACTGATCTGCAATTGCACCACCCATTTGCACAGCAGTGCCTTCCCTGCCTGCCGATCCACCAGCTATATGGGTTAGCAGCGTACTCAAAAAAACCATTGGCGCCATTTTAAAAGGGATTGGTTTTGCTGTTTCCCCATTTTGTAATGAATGGTGCGTTTCAATGATTAAGTTATTTCCTTTATTCGCTGATTCTCCATAGTAATAATACACTAGTCCAATCACCAAACCTGCAATAGGTAAAAAATATACGACCCAAATATGTTTCTCACGAAACAGGGTAACATCATCTAAGGTTTGTAAAAAAAATGCGGTAGCCGTCCCTACGATACCACCAATGAGTAAATAGATGGCGAGCCATTTTAGCCAACTTGTGATTGTGGTATTAATTTTATGTAAGGACATCTATGATTTATATTTTAAGCAATCGGAATTGCGTTTGCACAACAAAAATATCCCTAGTCAATTTTGGCATTATTATTTTTCTTCTTGCTGATCATATAAATGGCAATAATTACCCAAATCACATTCACGAACATGGAAGGGTAGGCTTGGTGATAATAAGTATTCACCACAAAAAATATACCTCCAATAATATTCGCTAAAACATATGTTTTACTTAAGGCATGCAATTTGCCAGTAATATTTAAGGCATAGGAGCCAACAATTAATATAGAGGCAATCCAGCCCATGATTTCAATAAGTATGTTCATGTAATAAAAATAAGTTAAATAGCATTAATGCATACGTAAATGATAATTTAAACTTTAATAATAATCCAAAATAATGACTAATTTTAATAACGAATGGAAAAATCATACAAGCAACTTCTAGAAAACAACAAGCAATGGGTAGCGAGTCAATTAGCCCAAGATCCTGTTTATTTTGATAAACTAGCCCATAGCCAAAATCCGGAGTACTTATGGATTGGCTGTTCAGATAGTCGCGTTCCTGCAAATCAAATTACTGGCACTTCACCTGGAGATATTTTTGTTCACCGCAATATTGCCAACATGGTTATTCATAGTGATATGAATATGTTGAGTGTATTGTCCTATGCAGTGGAAGTATTAAAAGTAAAACACATCATTGTTTGCGGACACTATGGTTGTGGTGGGGTTTTGGCGGCGATGGAAAATAAACAGTTTGGCTTAATTGATAACTGGCTTAGACATATCAAAGATGTTTATCGATTACACTTTAAAGAATTAGATGCAATTTCAAATACCAAGGATAGAGCGGACAGATTGGTTGAATTAAACGTAATTGAGCAGGTACAAGATTTAGGTAAAACATCTATCGTTCAAAATGCATGGAAGCGAGAACAACCTTTACATATTCATGGCTGGGTATATGATGTCAAAGATGGTATCATCAAAGATTTGCGAATGAACTTTAAAAGCACCAGTGACCTACACAGTGTTTACCACTTAGATTAAATTTATTATTTAGGGTAAAATATAATGCATAGATTATTATTAAAATAATCTGACAATTAATTGATTTTCAATTAGTTAGAAATTTTCTGAACAATTTTTAAATAGTTAATATTAAGATCACTTTGCGTTAACATTCCGGTAACATTGAAATGTAATATTTGCTGAATAAATAATTACATCGTGAAAAGGTTATTACTCTTAATTTGTTTCGTAGGATTTGCAATTATATCTCAAGCGCAAAAAGCTAAAATCACTGGTAAAATTACTAGTGTAAAAAACGAAGCCTTAATTGGCGTTTCGTTAACCTTAAAATCCGATAAAACTCAGGTTGCTAAAACGGATATAGAGGGTAGGTACAGTTTTACGATAGATGTAGCAAAAGCATATACCTTGGATTTAACTTATGTTGGTTATAAAAATAAGACGGTTAATGATATAAAGGCAACAGCTGTTGGTGAAGATGTTGTTATTGATGTTTTATTAGAAGAAGCAAATTCTAAATTAACAGATGTGGTGGTTTCTGCAAACAGATCAACTAATAAAGGTGCTACTGATAATGCCTTAATTGCATTTCAAAAAAACACCAACACGGTAGCTTCAGTTATTTCTGCTGAATCTATTAAAAGAAGTCCAGATAGAAACACTGCAGAAATCTTAAAAAGAACTCCAGGTGCATCTATTCAAGAAGGTAAATATATTATTGTAAGAGGTTTAGCGGATCGTTATAACCAAGCTATGTTGAATGGTATCTTATTAACAAGTACAGAGCCTGACAGAAAAACTTTCTCATTCGATTTATTCCCTTCTCAAATCATTGATAATATCATCATTAATAAAGCATTCGTTCCTGAATTACCAGGTGAGTGGGCAGGAGGTTTGATCCAAGTAAATACAAAAGACATACCAACAAAGAATTTTTTTAATATTCAAATTGGTACAAGCGCTAATACTTTAGTAACAGGAAAGGATTTCTTTAAAGACCAAGGTGGTAAAACGGATTGGTTGGGTTTAGATGATGGTACTAGGGCATTGCCTGTTGGATATACCAATAAATCGACCTTTGATACATCTAGTATTGGAGCTAAAACTGCCTTAGGAAAAACAATGTCAAATAATTGGGCCCCAGTAATGACTACTGCTAAACCAAATATTAGCTTACAAATGAATGGCGGTTTTGCTGGTACTTTATGGGGTAAAAAAATAGGCGGTATTTTAGGAATAAACTATGCCAATGCATACCGTTTCCAAGATAATGTTAATAATCAAAATGGTATTATTGATGAAAAATTCAACCCCATTTCTGCATTGAAAGATAGCAAGTATTTTCAGGATATCAATATGGGCGCTATTGCTGGTTTGACAATGTTTTTGAATCCATTAAATAAAATCAGTTATAAAGCTATTGTAAGCGTTAAGACTGCAAATACCTATAATTCAAGATTAGGTGTTGATTACACAAGGCAAGATTCGATAAAAGGGAATGAATTTGTATTTGGACAAAATACTTTTTTTACAAATCAATTAAACGGAGAACATAGCTTGTCTCAAAAATTAAAATTCAATTGGTATGGTGCATTTAATATATTAGATGCTTATACGCCTGATCAAAGAAGAATATTATATACAAAAGGTGTGGAGACTTCAAATCCATACGTATTAAATATTTCTAATTCTTTATCACAACAATCTGGTAGCCGTATTTTCCAAACTTTATCTGATTATATCTATACTGGTGGAGGTGATTTGACTTTGAAAGTTAAACAACAAACGATTAAAGCTGGATACATGATTCAAGTTAAAGATCGTTTGTATGATGCACAATTATTTGCTGTCTACTTACCAATAGATAATGCTTCTTTAAGACAATTAGACGCTGCTTCAGCTTTTGTGCCTCAAAATTTCGGTAATGGTTCAGACAATAAATTTGCTTTCAATTCAATTCAAAATAGAAACTTCAGATATATCGCTAATACCATATTGAATGCTGGATTCTTGCAATTTGATAATAAATTATCGGATGGAATAAGAGTAGTTTGGGGATTGAGAGTTGAAAATTTTGATCAATTAGTTGGATCAGTTAAGAAATGGGACCCAAGACATACCTATTCAAAAGTAACTGACTATTTACCTGGTGTGAATGCAACCATTAAATTAGGTCAAAAATCAAATTTAAGAGCAACAGTTTCACAAACGGTGATTCGTCCTGAATTAAGAGAGCTTTCAGCCCTTAATATTTATGACTTTGAATTAAACGCATCTGTTTCAGGTAATCCTTCCTTAAAAAGAACAAAGATTACGAATACTGATTTAAGGTATGAATTATATCCAGCTGCTGGTGAGATGTTCACTTTTGGTGTATTCTATAAGAATTTTGAAAATCCAATAGAGAGTATTTATAATGAAGGAGCAGGTGGATCTAGCTTATTTTCATTCCAAAATGTTTCTCAGGCAACAGCTTTTGGTTTTGAAATAGAAGGAAGAAAAAAATTAAATAAGCGTTTTACATTACAAGCAAACGGTTCTTATATTAATTCAAAAATTGATGACGCTTCTTTAAATGTTAGCAGAGCTTTGCAAGGGCAGTCTCCTTATTTGATCAATACTGGATTGTTATACGACGTGGTTCAGAAAGGATTCAATATGACTGTCTTATTTAATCAAGTGGGTAAAAGAATTTATTTAGTTGGTGATCTTCAAGCAGGTGCTAGTACTCCAGATGTTTTTGAAAATCCAAGAGCTTTAGTTGATTTCCAAATCAGTAAAAAGTTTGCAGAAAATAAGGCTGAATTCAAACTTACTATTTCAGATATCTTAAATCAAAGACAGATTTTTTATCAAAATAACAATAGTAATACTGACTATGACAAGAATAATGATGCAACTAGATTCTCAAGAAAATTTGGTACCACATTTGGCGTAACACTTAATTACTCATTATAATACACAATCAAACACTTTTTTTAAATACAACAACAATGAAACAATTATTTATTTTATCTCTCGCTTTTTTAGCCATCACTGGTTGTAGAAAGATCGAAATGGACGGCGAAAAAGAAATCTTCGTAGTGACTAAGGAGGTAACTCCAGTGGGTGCTGTAAGCAACATAATCACTTTGTCTGGAAAAATCACCAAAGACACAACCTTGTATGCTAAAGATGTAAACTACCTTTCTGGTTTAGTTTATATAACTAAAGGAGTTACCTTGACAATTCAAGAAGGTGCAAAAGTCTTGGGTAAATCATCAGGTGCCGATGTAGCTGCATTGGTTATTTGCCGTGGTGCAAAAATAATCGCAAAAGGTACTGCAGATAAACCTATCGTATTTACTTCTGCTTCAGCAAACCCACAATCAGGTGACTGGGGTGGGGTGGTTTTGTTAGGTATAGCTAAAGTTAACACAACGCTTCCTTGGAAAGGAACTTCTATTGTAGGTTTAACTTCAGTAGAGGGTGGTGTGAACGATACAGAAGTAGGTTATGGTTTAGCAGGATCTGGTGATGCAGCTTTCCCTACAGGAAATGATGACGATAATTCAGGTATTTTACAATATGTGAGAATTGAATATGCAGGTTATGCATACCAACCAGACAATGAATTGAATAGTTTAACAATGTCTGGCGTTGGTCGTGGAACAACCATTAGTCATATTCAAGTTACCTATGCAAAGGATGATGCATTTGAGTGGTTTGGTGGTACTGTGAACTGTAAGTATTTGATTGCTTACAAAACACAGGATGATGATTTTGATACTGACAATGGGTATAACGGTAACGTTCAATTTGGTATCATTTTAAGAGATTCAGTAATTGCTGATATCTCTACTTCAGAAGCATTTGAATCAGATAATAATAGTGGTGGTACTGCTGTAACTCCAAAAACAACTGCAGTATTTTCAAATATCACTGCAATTGGACCAAGAATTGATCCGGTTTCTGCTAAAGGAAATAGTTTATACAGAGCTGGTGCACATATCAGAAGAAATACTGGTATTTCAATCATGAATTCAATTATCGCAGGATGGCCTAGAGGAATTCAATTTGATGCTTCATCAGGTGTTCCAGTTGATAAAAATATTGAAGACAGCACAATTAGAATCAAGAATACTACTTTAGCAGGCAACACAGTAAATATTGATTATGTTCGTTCAACAGGAACAGCTGCAACATATGCTTCTAATGCTGCTGGTATTGCAGGCTTAACTACTTGGTTTTCAAATCCATTGTATGGCAATACAATTTTAACTTCTGCTTCTTCAGACGTTTTAAAATTAATTCAACCATTTAATTATTTGAATCCTGACTTTACTCCATTTGCAAATCCTAATACAAGTACAGCTAATATTGCTTCTACTTTGGGTACTTTAGGAATCGGTTTACATTTAGACTATAGCAAGAATGGTGCTTTCACAGATGCTAAATTACAAAATCCTTTCTTTGAAAAGGTAACATTTAGAGGTGCAGTTGCTACATCTGGCGTTAACCAAACTTGGTGGAAAGGTTGGACAGTTTGGAAATAAGATGTTTATCTAAAAAGTTTATGTTCTATAAAAACGCCCCGATAATTCGGGGCGTTTTTGTTGAGGGCAGTCATCAATAAAATATCTTTTATTGATGACTATATTCTATTTAAATCTTTATTACACATTGAACGCATCTGCTACACCTTTGTGTAAAATTTTTCCAGCTTTAATATTTAATCCTTTCGCAAGTGCTGCATTTTCAACACATGCCTTTTCCCATCCTTTATTCGCAATCGCAATTGCGTATGGTAAAGTAGCTTGTGTTAAAGCGCGTGTTGACGTTTGTGGCACTGCGCCTGGCATATTCGCAACACAATAGTGTAAAATATTTTGTTCCATGTACACTGGATTTTCATGTGTAGTTGGTTTACAGGTCTCAATACAACCGCCTTGATCCACTGCAACATCTACCACTACTGTGCCTGCTTCCATTAATGCCAAGTCCACTTTTTTAATTAAGTGTGGCGCTTTAGCACCATGTAATAATACAGCACCAATCACTAAGTCCACTGTTGGTAATTTTTCTTGTATCGCCATTAAAGTAGAATATTGTGTTACCACATTCGCAGGCATTACATCTGATAAATATCTTAATCTCGTTAAGTTAGTATCCATGATAGTTACATTCGCACCTAGGCCAGCTGCCATCTTCGCTGCCTGTGTTCCTACAATACCACCACCTATAATTAATACTTCCGCTGGTTTCACACCTGGTACACCCCCTAATAATTTTCCTTTACCCCCGAATGGCTTACCTAAATAATAGGCACCTGCATTCACCGCCATTCTTCCTGCAACTTCCGACATAGGCACTAATAATGGCAGAGAACCATCAAGTAATTCCACTGTTTCATAAGCAATACATACTGCATGCGATTTCATCATCGCATCCGTTAATTCTTTGGATGCTGCAAAATGGAAATAGGTAAATAAAATTTGTCCTGCTTTAAT
>JBIIRW010000029.1:0-17526 GCA_044341385.1 Sediminibacterium sp.
CTTATACGCCTTATCAGCGCGGAGGAACAGATGCGGGTCTTTTGATTTCATCGGACTGGGATGAGGCGACCGCAAACAGCTTTCATCAACTTACAGGATCCGATAAGGAAGGAAAAGCTTGGTGTAATTTTTACGATGATATTGCTTTGCTTGCAAAACGGATGGCACCTTCCATGCTTCAACCACTCAAAACTGCGGCGGAACTTAAATCCGAAATGGGACTGCCCGAAGTATGGCGTAACCTAATGGAAGTTCCCATTGGTGAAGTTATTCGCAATCAATTTAGCGATGATTTAGTGCAAGGCGTGGTTTTAACGGATGCATTGATTGGAACATTTGCGTCAGCAAATCATATGCAGGCCAATCGATGTTTTTTATATCACCTCATCGGAAATGGTACTGGAAAGTGGCGTGTGCCGCAGGGTGGTATGGGTGCTTTGGTGAACGAGTTGCATCGCATTGCTATTTCATGGGGTGTGGAAATAAAATTACAATCCAAAGTGACTACTCTTGAAAGTGGAGCGATGGGTGTTCGTGTTGAAACGGAATCTGGAGATATTTACACTGCCAAGGATCTGCTGTTTGCAGCCGCTCCGCAGCACTTAGCAAAATTGCGCGGGAGTGCAGTTCCGGAATCTTTGGAGGGCGCACAGTTGAAAATTAATATGCTATTAACTCGTCTGCCTCATCTTAAGTCCAATGTTGATCCTAGGCTTGCCTTTGCCGGTACTTTTCATGTGAATCAAAGTTATGATCAGTTGGAACTTGCATACGCTTCTGCGCTTAATGGAGAAATGCCGCAGCGCCTACCTTTGGAAATGTATTGTCACACACTTTCTGATCCATCAATTTTGTCCGCAGCCTTGAACGAAAAAGGTTTTCATACCCTAACGCTTTTTGGTTTACATACACCCGCTAAACTTTTTGATGCGGATCCAGTTGGCGCCAAGGCCTTAGCCAAACAGCTTGCCATTGCTAGTTTGAATGAATACTTACTTGATCCTATTGAATCCGTTTTGGCTACTTGCGGTGATGGTTCATTAGCCATTGAAGTGAAATCACCGCTCGATCTTGCAAAGGAAATTTCGCTACCGCGGGGAAATATATTTCATCGTGATTTGGATTTTCCTTTTCTTGAAGAAGATGATGAAAAAAGCAGTCACCAAATTTGGGGAGCGGAAACAGATGATCCACATATTTATATTGCAGGTGCAGGAGCGCGTCGCGGCGGCGGTGTTAGTGGTATTGCCGGTCACAATGCTGCCATGGCCTTACTTTCTAAGGACGTAAAATAGTTCTTATTTTATACCTATCAGTGCGTAAGGGTAGTCAATCCAGACTATCCTATAATCAATGAAAGCAACCGCCTATCTAATATATTATAAAAAAAATGCATCGAAATTCCTATTTTTACATCACTAAAAAACATAATCTATGAAAAAAGTTTTCTTATCTATTGCGTTATTTGTTTCAGCTATTTTTACAGTCAATGCACAAACTGCAGATGAAGTTATTGCAAAGTATATTACTGAAATAGGTGGTGCAGAAAAGTGGGCTAAAGTACAATCTATAAAAATTGAAGGACAAATTGAAGTGCAAGGAATTCAAATTCCTTTTACTATGCAAGGTCTTCAAATGAAAGGCATGAGAGTGGATGCTGAATTCCAAGGAAATAAAATTATTGATATCACAACGCCAACCAAAGGTTGGGCACAAAACCCATTGTCAGGAAAGGCAACATTAAGTCCTATTTCAGAGGATGAGTTAAAGCAAAAATTAGATGACTTAGATATTCAAGATGCTTTTGTTGATTACAAAGCCAAAGGTTCTGTGATTGAATCTTTAGGGAAAGATGAAGAAGATGGTAATGAGTATTTTAAAATTAAGATGACGACTAAAAATGGCAACGAAAAAACATACTTTTTTGATACCAAAACCAATTTGATTTATAAAATTGAGTCTATTGTAAAACAACAAGGTCAAGAAATGAAGTCTGAACAAAAATTATTAGACTATCAAACTACTGAATACGGAATAAAATTTCCTTTCAAACAAGATCAAGGGCAAATGATGATGGTTACTAAAAAAATCACCATCAACCCAACTATCGACGCTACTATATTCAACGGAAACTAATTTTCTATAATTAATAAACTACTATTTTTCGCAAATCAAGCTGCGTAAATAGTAGTTTATTATTTCAACTATTTTTATGCAATTAAAAAATAAATTAACCGGATTGTTTTTGCTACTCGTATTTTTTACGAATGCACAAAACACTATTAACTCTTCTTATTTTCAAGTCATGGGCGCAAGGCCTCTAGGGCCATCTACCATGAGTGGAAGAATAACCTCAATTGATGGTATAAGCGCTAATGGCCAACTTAACTTATTTGTAGGTACTGCAGGCGGTGGTATTTGGAAAAGTCAAAATGGTGGATTATCATTCATTTCAATTTTTGATAAATATTGTCAGTCCATTGGTGCCCTGGCGATTGAGCCGGGTAATGCTAAAGTGGTATATGCAGGCGCTGGCGAAAGCAATACAAGAAATTCAGTTTCCTATGGAGACGGTATGTATAAAACAACAGACGGTGGAAACAACTGGCAAAAAATTGGATTGGATAGTACGGAAAGAATTAGTAAAATTTTAATTAATCCAACTGATAAAAAAACCGTGTATGTATCTGCTCCAGGGCCACTTTGGAATTCATCTACACATAGAGGATTATACAAAACAATAGATGGCGGTAAAACATGGAATAAAATTTTATATGTAAACGATGAAACTGGTTGTGCAGATATTGCAATGCATCCAACCAAGCCTGAAACCCTATTTGCTTCCATGTGGCAGTTCAGAAGAAAAGCCTATGCTTTTAGTTCAGGCGGTCCAGGAAGTGGATTACATAAATCAACAGATGGCGGAAAAACTTGGAATAAAATTACCAACGGATTACCAGAAGGTGATTTAGGTAGAATCGTAATCACGATTAATCCTTCTAAACCTTCAGAAGTGCTTGCAATTGTTGAAGCAAAAGTACCTGGGTTATATATTTCTGAGGATGAAGGAGCTACTTGGAAAAAATTAGCATCTACAGAAAATTTAACAGCACGTCCATTTTATTTTAGCACATTGGTATACGATCCTAAGGATCCAAAAAGAGTTTACCGCCCAGCATTTGATTTTCAATATTCAAGTGATGGAGGGTATTCATGGAACAATACAGTGATTGGTGGCATTGAGCCTCATGCTGATATGCATGCATTATGGATCAATCCCAATAATCCTGACATGATGTTTGTTGGAACAGATGGTGGTATTTATATGAGCACCAATAAAGGAACTGCTTGGCAATTTATAAATAGTTTACCAGTGGGTCAATTTTACCATGTATCTACGGATAATCAAACACCCTATCATGTATACGGTGGTTTGCAAGATAATAATAGTTGGATGGCACCAAGTTCAGCACCAGGTGGCGTAACCGCAGTTGACTGGAGATGGATCAATGGGGGTGATGGATTTTGGGTGCAACCAAGTTTATTAAATTCAAAAATTATTTTCTCTGAATCACAAGGAGGAGAAATTACAAAAGTGGATTTATCTACTGGGCTTTCTTATGGTGTTCGTCCCAAAAAATTAGAAGGAGATGAAGAACATCGTTGGAATTGGAATACACCAATAGTAGTAGGTGCATCCACTAAAAAAAATGCAGCTGGTAAGCCAGTGTATAATTTGTATACTGCTGCACAATATGTATTCAAGTCAAATGATGACGGAAAAAACTGGCAAAGGATATCTCCAGATTTAACAACCAATAATCCCAATAAAATTAATCAAGCAGAAAAAAATGCGGGGATTACAGGGGATAACACCAGTGCTGAAAACCATTGTACAATTTTTACCATAACTCAGGATCCTAAAAATGAGAATATTATTTGGGCAGGAACAGATGATGGCAATCTTCAGCTAACGATAGACGGAGGTAAATCATGGCAAAATAAATCAGCAGGTATTTGGAAAACTGGCGTACCTGAAAACACTTGGATCAGCAGTATTGAAATATCATCTTTGGATTCAAAAAGAATTTATGTCACGCTTGATAATCATATGTATGGCGACATGCATACCTATGCAGTGATGAGTTCCGATGGCGGTAATACCTGGAAAAAATTTAGCTCTTCTGAATTTACAGGTTTTGCGCACGTGATTAGAGAAGATATTGTCAATGAAAAATTATTATTCTTAGGAACTGAAATGGGGTTATTTATTTCATTGGATGGCGGTAATAACTGGATGCGCAGCAAGTATCAAAATATGCCTTGGTATAATTTAGTACGTGATATTAAGATTCAACCACAAACCAATGATTTAGTGATTGCTTCTCATGGCAGAGGAATTTATATTATAGATAATATTCAGCCCTTAAGAGAAATGGTAAAATCTGATTTAGCGCAATCGGTTTTATTTTACCCAATCCAGAATTTCAAATATGAATATTCACCACAATATCCGCAACCTGCGTCAAACCTAACAGGATGGGCAGCAGGAAGTAAAGTGATAGCACCTACATTTTACTACTATTTAAAAGAAAGAAGCAATAGTGGTGTAAAAATTGAGATTTATGACGCTGCTAATAAAAAAATAAAAGACCTTAATGCCTCTAGTGCAAAAGGCTTGAATAAAGTGTATTGGGATTTATCTGTAAACCCGCCAAAAGTTGCTCAAGGTGGCTATATCGCACAGTCATCAGTTTTAATTTCATCCGTTATTGGACCTAAAGTGGATATCGGCAAATACAAAATAGTTGTAAAGGCAGATGGCAAAGAATATGTACAAAATATTCAAATTGAGGCCAATCCGGCTAAAGGATTGGATGCAGCTTCTATTGCCTTATTGAATAAGCAAAGCATGCGTTTATTTAATTTACATGAGCGCTTATTTACACTTGTAGATTCATTAGACAAAACGGTTAAAGTGCTTGCTAAAGGAGACACAACAGTTCCTGTAGTTAAAGAAAAATTACACAAACTTGATTCATTTAAAAGAGAGATTGTGGAACTGAATAGAAAATCAATTTTCTTCGATGAGTTTAAATACAGAAGAAGAGTCAGTGATTTGTATTATTCTGTGGCTAGTGGTTTAGAACCCCTTTCAACAAGTCAAGAAAAAGGAATCACTTTATTGGAAGATCAATTTGTGGTCTTTCAGAAAAGATTCTTTGAATTACTTAAATAGGTAGCCTCGCTATAAAAAAGACCCGGCCCGATATATCGGGCCGGGTCTTTTTGTTTATAGTCAATGAGTTAGGGGCGTTTATAAATACAATTCTTACTTTGCTGCCCTAACTTAAAATTTATATGCTTAACTCTTCAACAACATGATTACAGAACCAATTAAGGTTAATACGATTACTAGTTTTCGGTATTGCTCATCTTGTATTTTTTTAACTAATAATACGCCTGCAATAAAGCCAATGGCTAAGGCAGGGACAAGTAATAGGTCCAATTTGATTGAGGTAGGGGTTATGTTTTTCCAATAAAAAATTTGAAATGGAAGTTTAAATAAATTCATAAATAAAAATATCCAAGCCCCTGTTCCAATAAAATCGTTTTTAGAAACACGCATTGCTAAAAAGTATAAATTGGAAAAGGCACCAGCTAAATTTCCAATCATAGTGGTAAAACCTGCAGCCAATCCGGTACTTGCTGCAAATAATCGATTTTCTGGTATCTCTTTTGATTTTCGATATTCCATATATAACAAAATGCCAATGGTGATTAATATAATAATCGCCATCACTTTTTTAAACATCACCTCATTCATCTCTTTTCCAAAATAAACACCCAATAGCACACCCAATGCCATCCAAGGTGTGATTTTCCAAAAATACTTCCATTGCACATGCCTTTTATAATAGGCCACGGCTGCAATATCAGCAAAACATAAAAGGGGAAGTACAATACCCGTGGAGCTTTTGCTACCAAAAACAATTGCCATGATGGTGACACTGAGCATATCAACTCCTTTCACGCCACCTTTGGTTAAGCCAATAATAAATGCAGCTAAAATGATGAGTGCCCATTCAGTACCAGAAAAATGAAATGCAGTTTGTACGTCCATATAATGACGCTAAATTATAACATAAATTACTTGAAAAATCATTTTAGTTCCACCTCTAATTTAAAATCTAGAATGAGATTCTTTTTTATCAACTTCTTTATTCAAGCTTTATTTAAAATTAAAAATAAATGGCAATACAAAAATAATGATTGCAGTCCATATGCTATATACAGGTAAAAACAAGGCAATGCTAGTTTCCACTGCTGCTATTTCGGCTTTACCTCGAACAGTTTTAAATAATTTATAAGACACCATTAATAAGTGGATAAAAATTAAAATATTCCCGCCTAATACCGCAATTCTGTTAGGCGTCATGCCATATTGTAATATTCTAAAACTTATAGCAGAAAGCGCAATACTATTGATAATGATGGTTAATATGGATAATCCGAATAGGATGTATAAGGTAAATAATCCTTTATTATTTTTGCCAGCTTCAGCAACTGAAAACAGAATCAATGCCATTACGCCAATTAATAATACATTAAATACCAGTAATAAGTTTCTATCATTGTAGGGATATTTGCCTGTATAAATAACCGCTGTTAAATACACCAACAAATTAATAAACACCAATGGCGTAAATATTTTTGCTATTATAGGAGAAACCTTATTTATTAATTGGGGATTATTTTGCAATAAGTAGGTAGCAGACATTGGAACAGCTGCAATCCACCAAATGGCAAAATATCTAAAATAATTTTCTTCAAGCTTGATATTTATAAGTTCAAATAATCCAAAAGTAATCAATGTAAATACCATACATGATAAAAATAGAATTGCGCACATAATAATTAAGTCGCCATTGAATTTTAAAAATTCAATCTTTTTAGTATTATTTTTTAAGCTCGCTCCAATATAAACATAACCAAGTATACTCCATAAAAATAATGGCAAATGAATACCTACTAACATTGCCGAATTACTTTTATTATAATCAGGAATTAAATTGATATAAATAGCTGAGATTACTATCGCAATAACAGGGAATAATATTTTGTTTACATTAATTTGCTGTCTCCAGATAAAATAGGCGCTTAAAATAGGGAATATGATTAATGGTATATTTTTTGAGAAAAATGATTCTTCATTGATACCTGTGATATTGGGTATATTAGCGACAAGCCCACCTATTAAAATGAACACCATTACAGCCAATATTTCATTTTTACTGCCCAATGCTATTTTATCGCTTTCGAAATTTAATCGCTCATTCCAAACCTGTAATCCTATTTTGTCTTTATAATTAGGGTATATCTCGTTAAACTGCTTCTTAAATTCATTGTTATTTTCTCTATATAATTTTTCAAGTTCTACTGGGTTGTCGATTTGGGCTAGTATATTATTTTTCATTTTAATGTGATTTAAGGTGAATAAGGAATGGGGCCTAATCATTCATTTTGTTAAATAAAAGTAGGCCTTAATCCAGAAATCATTAACAATTAAATTCTTTTATTTTAAACGGCGCAATGATAATTTCAATGGATTGTATGTTATTTGTGATTTACCTTTATGTTTAATTATGAATAATAAAATCGCAATTTTAATTGGTGCCACCGGTGCCACAGGTTCGGAACTACTAATCCAATTATTAAATGACCCCTATTTTAGTAGCGTGGTGGTTTTAACGAGACGTGCAATTGATTTAGCAAATCCTAAACTTCAGGTTCATATTGTTGATTTTGATAATACCACTAGTTGGTCGCACCTTGTGAAAGGCGACGTATTATTTTCTACTTTAGGAACTACTTTAAAAGTGGCTAAATCTACAGCAAATCAATTTAAGATTGATTATACCTATCAATATCAAGTAGCCAAAGCTGCAAGCGATAATGGGGTTAATACCTATGTTTTAGTTTCGTCCTATGGAGCTAATGAAAACAGTTTTTTCTTTTATCCTAAAACTAAAGGGAAGTTGGATGCGGATGTACAAAAATTATCCTTTAAACAAATCCATATTTTTAGGCCTGGAATTTTACAACGTCAGCCTTCCAAGTTAAGACCAGTTGAAAAAATAAGTATACACATTATCAACGCTTTAAATAAGCTGGGTTTGTTAATGAAGCAAAAACCCATGCCAGTTGGGTTATTGGCTGAGAAAATGATTTTAGTTGCTAAAAAACAAGATGCTGTTAAAACACAAATACATAATTTAAATACCATATTTTCAATTTAACTTTACTTATAATAAGCTAACATTTACCATTATGAAATTCAATAAAATTTTCTTTTAAGTACTGTTTCTTTTAACGTTTACTTTTGGCTACAGTCAGAACAATACGTCCATTAAACCAGTTATCAACGCCTATATAGGACTTAAAGATGCTTTAGTAGCAACTAGTAATGAACAAGCTGTTTTAAATGCAACTGCTTTAGTGAAAGCTTTGTCAGCTGTGAATACGACCGACTTAAATACCGCCACAAATAACACATGGGGCAAAATATCCAATGATTTAATCAATGCAGCTAAGTTAATTCAAGCGTCTAATGACATTAGTGCTCAAAGAGATCAATTCGTTACACTATCAACTAATATGTATCTACTTGTTAAGGAAGCTTAAAGCGAAGCTCCTGTTTATTATCAGTTTTGTCCAATGGCCAACAAAGGCAAAGGCGCCAATTGGTTAAGTTTGGAAAATAAGGTCAAAAATCCATATTATGGAAGCAGAATGCTTTCCTGCGGTAAAGTGGTTGAAACCTTATAATGAGTTTGATCATATAGTGCAGATCTAAAGCCATATGTATAATAATTAATTATCTTTGTCCTTGATGAAAAAATTATTCCTATACTTACTTTCTTTTATTTTTATTATTACCTCTTCGGGTGTAATGGTAAACATGCATTATTGCATGGGAAAGCTTGCAGGAACTAGTATGAGTTGGGTGAGTAATACTCCCAAAAAATGCGGCAAATGTGGGATGAAAAAATCTACGAAACAGGGAAAGGGATGCTGCCATGATTCCAAAAAATTAATTAAGAATGTAGATGATCAAAATATTATAAATAGCTTTTTTAGTGTTGATCATCAAATAGCGCTTCTGCCTAATAGTAGTGATTTTGAAACTGTTTCTATTGTAGTTTCAAATAATTCAAATCATTCCTATTATAGTCATGCACCGCCTGATCTATTGGGTGTGCCCATTTACATTGCAGACTGTAGCTTTCTAATTTAGATATTTTAATCACAGGGCTATGCTCCTTTTTTTAAGGGAGCTTCATTGATTAAAATTTAAATTAGATAAAATGAATTTCAAATATATTATAGGTTATATCTGCCTATTTTTAAGCAGTTATACATTCGCACAAGCAGATCAAAAAGTAAATCTCACAGATACCTCATTTAAAGTATATGGGGCATGCGAAATGTGTAAAGACAGAATTGAAGATGCCCTAAAATTAAAGGGAATTAGCAAAGCCATATGGGATGTTGATTCTAAATTATTATCTATTCAATTTGACGCAAAAAAAATCTCCTTAGATAAAATTGAAAATACCATTGTATCAGTTGGCCATGACTTAGATAATAAAAAAGCTAAAGAATTTATTTATCAAGATTTACCTGATTGTTGTCATTACAGAGAATTGGAAACCCATCATGATGATCACCCGAAAGAAAAAATTGATACATCTCAAATTACTGGTGTTGTACTGCAGGAAAGTAATAATGGCAAGTTTGAACCCTTCATGAATGCTAGTGTATATTGGGCTGGAACAAATACAGGGGTCCGCACGGATAGTTTTGGCGTTTTTAAAATAAGTATCAATCCAATCAAAAAACTAGTCATCAGTTATGTTGGATTTAAGTCAGATACCATTACCATCGAAAATGTAAATGATTTTAAGGTTGTTTTAGCAGCTAAAAATCAGTTAAACGAGGTAACTGTGTTTAGCAGAAATGTGGGCAGTTTTATTCCTTTAACGAGTACCATTCGTTCACAAGTAATGACAGGAACAGAATTATTAAAAGCAGCCTGTTGCAACCTAAGTGAAAGTTTTGAAACCAATCCCTCGGTGGATGTTTCCTTTAATGATGCTGTTACTGGTTCCAAGCAAATACAATTATTAGGTTTAAGCGGTGTCTACACACAGTTAACCGTCGAAAATTTACCTGGCCCCAGGGGATTGGGTACCATCTTAGGCTTGAACTCAATTGCAGGTCCTTGGATTGAGAGTATTCAGTTAACCAAGGGGGTAGGTTCAGTTGCGAATGGATATGAGAGTATTGCAGGTCAAATTAATGTGGAATTAAAGAAGCCTGAAACCGCCGAAAAATTATTAGCTAATATTTATGTGAATGATTTTGGTAAAACTGATTTGAATTTAAACTTGTCACATAAACTAAATTCAAAATGGGCAACTTCTTTATTATTGCACGATGATTTTTTAAATAATAATAACATAGATTTTAATAAAGACGAATTTAGAGATTTGCCTACGGGGAATCAACTGAGCTTGGTGAATAGATTTAAATATGATAACTCGAATGGATTTTTATCACAATTTGGCTACAAGATATTAAATGACCAAAAAATAGGAGGTCAAACTACTTTTATCCCAAGCAGTCATAAAGGTACAACCCATCATTACGGACTAGGCATAAATACAGAGAGGTATGAGGTGTTTGGTAAAATAGGATATATATTCCCACAACAAAAATATAAAAGTATTGGCTTGCAGTTAAATGCGATTAGCCATGACCAAGATTCTTATTTTGGCTTAACGAATTATAAAGCCAATCAAAAAAGTATTTATGGAAATTTAATTTACCAGTCCATTATTAATTCCACCATACATAAATACAGAACTGGAGTAAGTTTTCAACTTGATCAGTATGACGAATTATTTAATTTAAATAGTTATAAAAGAAAAGAAGTGGTTCCGGGTATCTTTTTTGAATATACCTATACCCCAACTGATAAGCTGAGTATGATAATGGGTGTAAGAACTGATAATAATAATTTATTTGGAACATTTATAACACCCAGATTCAATTTACGTTACGAACTATTTAAAGGCTCCGCTATCAGATTAAGTGCTGGACGTGGTCAACGCACAGCTAATATTTTTGCTGAGAACAATAGTGTTTTAGTGAGTGCTAGAGCGCTTGAAATTCATCCAACCAATACAGGCCATACCATGAACATGGGAGGTGCTTATGGGCTTTCTCCTGAAATTGCCTGGAATAAGGGAATCAGTTTTGATCAAAAGTTTATACTTTTTGGAAATAGTGCAACGCTGGGACTTGACTTTTTCAGAAATGATTTTGAGAATCAAGTGGTGGTTGATTTGGAAAATCCACGTAAAGTGATGTTTACAAATTTAGAAGGAAAATCATTTTCAAATAGTTTTCAAACCGAATTGAATGCGAGCCCAATTAAAAGATTGGATGTAAAATTAGCATACAGATATTTTGATGTTAAGCAAACCTATCATGGGGTATTACTGGAACGTCCTTATATTGCTAAGCACCGTTCATTTTTAAGTTTTGATTATGCGACGTTAAATAGCTGGAAATTTAATTATACGATTACTTATAATGGTTCAAAAAGAATACCAAATACTTTTGCTAATCCGAGTGCTTATCAATTAACAAGTTATTCACCTAGTTATATATTAATGAATGCGCAAATTTCAAAAACATTTGGAAATAAAAATCCAATGGATTTGTATGTAGGATCAGAAAACATATCTAATTTCTTTCAAGCCGATGCTATTTTATCAGCAGACAATCCATTCAATTCCTATTTTGATGCTTCCATGATTTGGGGGCCAACTTCTGGAAGAATGATTTATTTTGGATGGCGATTCAAAATAAAATAGCATTAATGATATAAGTGCCGTATGATAAAAAGTTGTGTTTAATGATTACCCCCACCAATTAAATGCAACTTAGTTTGACGGCCATCGAGGTACCAAAATCCTTTTTCATCAAAATAACCATTTTGTTCTAACATAAATCGTACTTCTTTATTCCATTCCTTGATGAAGGTGGCGGCGTTTAATTCAATAGAATAGGCTGTTTTATAATGCATTGGGTAATCACCACTACCTGGTGTATCATTTTGATTATCCCACATTCCGATAGTGGGCCCTGCCGCATGTCCATGGAAACCTAAAGGATGTGTGTAAATCACTCCTTTAATATTTTCTTGTTTGGCCTGTGCTAATGCGTCCGATAAAATTTTATTGCCTGTTTTATTTTCTTTGAATTGCTGCGTTAGGATATCCTGTAACCTATTTGCTGTTTTTAGTCCATTGTTTAAATAGGAAGGTGCTTCTCTTTCATCAGGACCAAGTACATAGGCATGTTCTTGCACATCCGTATTTAATCTTAAGTAGGTAATGCCAAAATCAACATGCAATAAGTCGCCTGTTCTAATGATGTTATCCTTATCTGTATTTGTAAATGCTTTTAGATGATCAAATACGGCATTGTCATTTCTTTGTATTTCCACAGATGGGTGAAACCAAGTGTCTAATCCTAAATCATTCACTTTTTGTCTAAACCACCATACCATATCATCGGTTGTCGTGATGCCAGGCGTAATCACTTTACTACTAAAGCCTTCCGCAATTATTTTATGTGTTATGCTATTCAATTGAGAATAATATTGCATCTCCATAGGTGTTCTTGTTTCAAGCCATGCAACTGCTAAATTTGAAGCAGACACTACCTTAGCTTTGTTGCTAGCAGAAAGCTTTTGTGTGAATTGTTCATATTCTGTATGGTCAATACCATCTGCATGCCCAAAATTTTGTGAGGTATTCAATGCAATTTTATTCGGACGATAAGTTTCAATAATATTATTTAATGCATCCCATTGGTCAGGAAATTTTTTCATATCCCAATTAGCTTCAATATTATCACCAACGCTATATCTAGCAACTGCAAATTTTTTATATACTTTAGTGGTTGGGTTATTATAAAAAACAAGAATAGTTCTGCGACGTGCGCTTAACCAAGTTGCAGGAAGCATTGTTTTAAGTACAGGGTCCTCATTGTACTCCCTTGATATAATTACCCACATATCAATATTATTTTTTTCCATTAATGTTGGTAATAATTGATTCAGTCTGTTTTCTAAAACAGCATCAATCACTTTTGCTTGTTCCTTTAAGGGCAACACTTGCGCTTGGGTGCTTATACTTAATAATAACAACAAGATAATTTTTGACATCCTATTTTTCATAAATAATAATTTAACTAAGTAAAAGTAATTTACTTCTGCTATATAGGATAAGCCGATTCAAAAAAATATGGTATAAATTTCAGATCTTGGACAATAGGCAATTTAGCATAACATATTGTAAATCAATAATATAAGGCGCCATTAAATAGCATTACGACCATTAAGGGCATATTCATTATTTTTACAGTTATGAAGCGATTGTTAGTGTTATTCTTTTTTTTGATGCCTTTTATTTTATCAGCACAACAACAATATAATTGGAATGATAATGTACAAACCATTTATGAATCAATTACCTCATTAAGAATTCCTGAAGCACGAAAATTAATTGCGATTGAAAAATTAAAGAACCCCAATAACTTAGCTTATGCCTTGCTAGATAGTTATGCCGATTTATATCAATTATTTTTTAATGAATCTACCACGGATTACAATACATTATACCCGCAATTTGAAAAAAGAATAAATATATTTAAACAAGGCCCAAAAAACTCTCCTTTTTATTTATACAGCTTGGGTTTATTGCATTTACATAAAGCAGTAGCTGCTGTTCGATTTGATCGAAATTGGGATGCCGCTTTAGATTTTAGAAAAGCTTATTTTAATTTTAAGGATAACAGTAAGCTGTATCCTAATTTTAGTCCTAATAATTTCTATTTTGGTTTATTAACTACATTAGTAGGGTCTGCCCCAACTAATTATCAATGGATGTTAAACTTGTTGGGGTTTAATGGAAATATAAAAAAAGGGAATGAGCTTGTACTTAGTTATATAAATAGTAAGGATGCATACGCAAAAATATGTTTAAATGAAGCTATGCTAGTTTATCCCTATTTAATTATGAATTTTGAAGGGAATGCTAAAAAAACCTTTGATTTTATTGAGCGAAATAACTATGATTTCAAAAAAAATCATATTCATGCCTATATGGCAACTAACTTGTACCTAAACCATCAAAATGCAACAAAAGCGCTTGAGTTAGCCAACGGGATTGAAATGACATCCGCTTATTTGAACATCCCATTTTGGCACTATGAAAAAGGGTTTGCTTATTTTAATCAAATGAAACTTGATTTGGCACAAAAGGAGTTTACCTATTTTACCACACAGTTTAAAGGCAATTTTTATATCAAAGATGCTTTTGAAAAATTGAGTTGGATTGCCTATTTACAAAACAATATTAAACAAGCCGAATTTTATCGTGGTGAAGTTATTGCGAAGGGCTCACAAATAACAGATGCAGATAAACTGGCCCAAGAAAATGCAAAATCAGGTGTTTGGCCTAACGCACTTTTGTTAAAAGCACGTATTTTAAGTGATGGTGGCTATCAAAAGCAAGCATTAGCGACTTTATCGGATAAAACCACGGCTGATTTTAATACCCAAGCAGATAAGGCGGAGTTTCCCTATAGATTAGGACGTATTTATGATATTATGGGTGATCAGGAGCAGGCCATTAAGTTTTATAAGTCAACCATACAAAAAGGGGCCCAATTGCCTGCCTACTTTGCGGCTAGAGCAGCCTTGCAAATTGGATTATTATACGAAGCAAATAAGAAATTCAAGGAAGCGATTGAATATTATAATATTTGTATTGCGATGAAGAATCATGCCTTTAAAAATTCAATGGATCAAAAAGCAAAGTCAGGTATATTAAGATGTAATCGTAATTAGCTAAATATTGATTGTTTTATTTTTTGCTATTTGATAGCTGAATTTTATTAGTTTGATTATATTTTTAATTTTTTCCATATCCACAATCAAATCTTTTCTTGCATAATCTTTAAACGGCTTTAAGTTATCAGCCTTTCCTTGTAGTTGCTTTAAATTTTCTAATGCAACATAGCCTAACGCTGGTATCAGTGATAATTTAATTTGAAATTTTAATTTTTTTGAATCATCATAGTCTAACTTTTCAACACTTATTTTGTACTTATGAATTTGTGATACATACTGATCCCTTATCTTATCAAATTCGTTTTGTGTATTGGCAAAGGTATGTATGCCGGCAACTGTATCTTTATATATATCATATAAGTCATTTGTCATTTGTATCATTCCGCCCAACTGATACCAGCAATTGTCAATATTTTCATTGCTGCTCATTTCAATGTAATGCCTGCACATTAATAAACTATAACCGCCTTTTCGTTCGGTAATAGATAAAATACGATCTAATGAAATATCGCTATTTAATTGTTCTATTGAATCTATTTGTGCTTGATGAATACTATTGAGAACTTTTTGATATGCTTCCTTTTGATAAACACGGCTTAGTAACTTTAGGTGGGTATCAATCAAAACAGTTTCACTAAAACTATTTGGATTTGCTTTTTCAGGATGCAAAAACATTTCATTCAAAACGGATTGACTTACCAAATTTTCATCCATCAAGTCATCGTATAAACTTGCTAGTATAAAATACAGCTTATTATTTTCTCTTTCTTTTGTATTCGTTGTCCTGTCTTCGAAATTTGCAAAGCTATCATTGATAATATATTGCTGTATCCCTTGAAATTTTTTAATCTTTTTGAAGGTAGTAGGTTCGAACTTCCCATTAAATTGCAATTCGATTTTTTTTAATAATTTATCAGCTTTATTTTCAGATAAAGTCAAGCCAAATAGCATCCTGGCTAATAATCTTACAATATGGTAACTATAAATTATGAAATACATTTGAACTAAGTTAAAATAAAATGTTCATACTTAAAATTGCTTGATATACGATTTAAACTTTTTACTTACTTTAGGGTCTAACTAATTAAAATAGTATGAATATGGCCGCCATAAAATATTTCAGTTTTGTACTGCCTCTTTTTATAGTGAGTATTTTGCAAGGACAGACTAAAAAATCATCGGATTCGACCACTTTTTCCATACAGGTTGATTATTTGAGTAACTATAGCTATAATGGCAGGGTTGATTCAATTAAATACCCCTATCAAACAACCACAGCTTCCTTACATTTAGCCAATGGCCTTTTTTCAAATTTTAGTGCTAGTTATTTACTAACCCCAGGAATGAAAGGCTTTGATTTTTTTGAATTGGATTTGGGGTATGAATATAAAATTGGTAAAAAAATTTATGGAGAAATATACGGCTCTAAGTATTTTTATTCCGGCGGTTCTAATTTAATCAATGGAAATATTTCAAGTGATATTGGCGCAAGTTTCAATTATGATTTTACTTATTTTCAATTTAATAATCTACTAGATGTTTTTTTTACCAATAAATCTGACATTCAATTTACGCCTGGCGTTGAAAAAACAATTTATTTTGGTAATGCTGATAATAGTAGCTGGAGTATAAATCCATATTTATATTGTAATTTTAGCACAGTTAATTATTATGAATCCAACGTTACTCGTCGTTTAAATGGTCCCAGAGGCCCAAGGGCAGGACCAGCAATCGGCCCCCAACTAACGAGTATCACAGTAGTTCAAAATAAAGGGTTTAAATTATTGAATACCGATTTTTCAATGCCCTTATCTTATGAGAATACGCATTGGCTTGCTACCTTCACGCCCACGTATTCAATACCCTTCAACAAAATTGAAACCATATCTACAAACACAATTACTTCAGCAACTGGCACTACTACAAATAAAGTGAATTCAACACCGTATTCTGAATTACATTTAAATAATCAATTTTTTTTTCAAATCGGGGTTACTTATAAATTTTAACAATGCGCTTAACTAAAACAACTAAAATATTATTAATCGCATCCAGCTTATGGTATTTTGGTGAAGGTTTATTTGGTCCTCTGTTTGCAATTTACGCTGAAAAAATTGGCGGTGATTTATTAGACATCACATGGGCTTGGGCCTTTTATTTGGTAACTACCGGTGTTTTTTATTTTATCATCGGAAAATATTTTAATCATTCAGTGTATAAAAAACATATAATGATTGCGGGTTATGGTTTAAATGCTTTGCTCACCTTTGGTTATATGTTTGTGTCAAATCCTACCCAATTATTCCTATTACAAATTGGATTGGGTATTGCAGAAGCCTTAAGTGCACCCATTTGGGATGCTCTTTTTGCCAGTAATATGGAAGACACAGAAAATACCTTTCACTGGAGTTTAGCAAGTGGGCACACCCATTTTGTATCTGGGATAGCTATTGCTATTGGAGGTTTAATTGCTAATTATATCTCTTTTGATGCTTTATTTTTAACCATGGGTATTATTCAAGTTATTGCCACAT
>JBIIRW010000030.1:0-17439 GCA_044341385.1 Sediminibacterium sp.
GAATTTGATTTAAATGAATTGATCTCATTACTTGCCACTGCGCCTGGTGTGGTTGTGCAACAAAATGATGGCGATCAATTTTATCCAATGCCTTTATGGGCACACGAAAAGGATGAAGTATTTGTTGGCCGTTTGCGCAGAGATGAAACACAAGCGAAAACTTTAAATATGTGGATTGTAAGTGACAACTTGCGTAAAGGTGCCGCTACCAATGCCATTCAAATTGCAGAGTACCTGGCCGCACAGGGGATTATTTAAAATGTTACAGCAATATTTAATTTTTTATAAGGTCTATAAAATCCGCCTCGGTAATAATTTTTATCGAGGCTATTTTTTTGGCTTTCTCTAATTTACTACCAGCATCTTCGCCAACGACTAAGTAATTTAATTTACTACTCACGCCGCCTAGGATATGTCCGCCTCTTGCTTCTACCATGGCTTCAGCATCAGCGCGTTTCAATTGCGTGAGGGTCCCTGTAAATAAAAAATTTAATCCTGCTAAGTTTCCGTCAACAGCAGTGGTATTTGTTTGAATCATATTTAAACCCAATGATTCAAGTTCTCGAATCATTGCAATATTATTTTCCTCATGAAAGTATTGATAAATACTTTTTGCCACTTTTACACCAACATCTTCAAAGGATTGTAATTGTTCTTCCGTAAGATTCGTTAAATCTAAAATATGTTGAATTTGTGAGGCTACCGTTTTAGCCGTTGTTTCTCCGACAAAACGAATTCCCAAGCCATAGATAAGTCGATACAGTGGTTGATTTTTGGAATGAGCAATCGCAGCTTGTAAATTTTCAATACTCTTTTTTCCAAAGCCTTCGAGTTGGGTCACTTTATTAAAATCCAAGGTATATACTGCAGGAACATTTTGAAGAATCCCTAAATCATAAAATTTACGAATATTGGCTTCTCCAAAACTTTTGATGTCCATGGCATCTTTGCTAACGAAGTGAATGATTCGTTCCACTATCTGTGCTTTACACAATGGACTTATGCATCGCCAAACTGCTTCGGCTTCTTCTTTTTCTAATATAGCGTCACATGCTGGGCAAGTAGTAGGAAAGGAGATCATTTTTTCAGTACCCTTCCGCAATGAACTTATAGATTGTACAATTTGTGGGATTACATCACCTGCACGTTCAATAATAACCGTATCTCCTAGTCGAATATCTTTTTCTTTGATGTACTCCTCGTTATGCATGGAAATGCTGGAAACGGTAACACCGCCTAATGCGACGGGCTGCAGTTTGGCTACTGGGGTTACAGCGCCAGTGCGACCTACTTGAAATTCTACGTTTTCAATTATGGTGGTTGCTTGGCGGGCTTTAAACTTATACGCAATGGCCCATCTTGGGTGATGGGAAGTCATTCCTAATTTCTCCTGTAAAGGCACGTCGTCAATTTTTATCACGAGTCCATCAATGTCATATGGCAATTGATCGCGTCCAATTTCAAAAGATGTACAATAATCAATTACGTTATTTATGCCTTCTAAAATTTTTCTTTCTTTTTGCGGCGATCTGAATCCCAAATTCCATAACAAGGATAAAGTGCCACTATGGGTTTGTAAAAGCGGGGTAAGTTTTGCGCCAGGAATTGGAAGTACATAACTAATATGATAAATAAATGCATCTAAATTTCGTTCGCCTACTTCTTTTGGATCCTTCATGCGTAAACTACCTGCAGCGGCATTTCGAGGATTGGCAAGTGGTGCTTGTTGCTTTAGTTTTAATTTTTCATTAAATGCAGCAAATGAATTTTTACTCATAATCACTTCACCTCTAATCTCAATTTGCTTTATGCCATAATCCGCTAAAGGAATACTTAATGGAATTGATTTGATCTGTTTGATGTTTTGAGTGATATCTTCTCCTGCAACGCCATCCCCTCTGGTGCATGCCCTTACAAGTAAATCATTTTCATACACCAATGAAATACTCGCACCATCAAATTTTGGTTCAACACAATAAGTTAATTTTTCATTCCCAGCGCCTTCTATTGCCTTTCGATCAAAATCAATTAAGTCATATGCATTATAACTATTTTCCAAACTTAGCATGGGTACCAAATGCGGTATGGTAACAAAGCTCGCATTTAAACTATTTCCCACTCTTTGACTTGGGGAATCGGGTGTAATTAATGAAGTATTTGCTGACTCAATGGAAATTAACTGCTGGTATAATTGGTCATACTCATAATCACTTATTAAAGGTTCATTCAAAACATAATATTGGTATTCATTGAATTTTAATAGTTTTTTTAAACTATCCAATTCAATCGTATGCGGATTTGTTAAGTATTCTTTGGCTAAGGCCTGAAATGCGATAATTTGATCTTTGGGGTACATGAGGTAAAATGTCTGCTAAAATACAAATAGTTTTAATCTTTTATTTCGTATTTTGGGACTATAATTCCAATTTGTGAAACGGGCCGTTGTTGGGCAATAAAAAATGATCACTTCTAGTATGAATTTGAACAAAAAAGATGCCATAAAGCTGGTACAAACCTATCCAACTGTTCCTTTAACTGTGGATTGTGTCATTTTCGGGTTTGACGATAATTCATTAAAGGTACTTACCATTAAAAGTGATTTACCACAATACGATGAAAAGCTATCCTTACTTGGAGACACTATTTTATCAGCGGAGGATTTGGATAATGCAGCAAATCGTGTTTTATTGGAACGAACAGGTATGCAAGACGTTTATTTGGAGCAAGTGCATACATTTAGCAAGCCTGATCGACATCCTGGCGGAAGGGTGGTTACTGCGGTTTATGCGTCCTTACTAAATATCAAACACCATGAATTGAAAATTTTGGAGAATGAATTAAGTTGGCATGTGGTAAAAGATATTCAAGAGATGGCTTTTGATCATAAGGAAATTTTGGACTTGTGCCATACCTGGTTACAAAAGCGAATTCAAGAACACCCTTTGGCCTTTAATTTATTGCCTGTGAAATTTTCATTAAGGCAGTTGCAAAATGTATATGAAGCAATTTTAAACACGTCCTTGGACAGACGAAATTTTAGAAAGAAGTTTGCAAGTATGGGCTTCTTAATTGATATTAATGAAATGGAAACACAAGTGACACATCGGCCAGGTAAATTGTATTCCTTTGACTTTAAAGCATACCAATTGCGGAAGAAAAATTGGTTTGGCATAGATTTTTAAAAAAGGTGTAGGCTTGCCTATAATTTGATACCTTTATGCACTAATTAAACGAGGCTTTATTATGTTATATTCAATGACAGGGTACGGAAGGGCAGAGGCGATATTAAAGGACAAGACATGCTTAATTGAAGTGAAGTCCTTGAATGGAAAACAGTTTGATGTTCGTTTGAATTGTCCCTCCTTGTTAAAGCCTTATGAAGTTGAAATCAGAAACAAATTGAATGAGACGTTATTTAGGGGTAGTGTAGAGTGTTCAATATCGATAAAATCTAATGGCGTTAATAAGCCAGTAAGTGTCAATAAAGAATTAGCCAAATCCTATTATCAACCCATCATGGAATTGGCCAATGAATTAGGCATTGGTACTGAAAATATTTTAAGTACCATTTTAAAAATGCCAGATGTCGTTTCTTCTTCAAATGAGGTGTTGACGGAAGAAGACTGGAAATTTATTTTCGATTTATTACATCAAGCCATTCAGCATTTAATTAAACATAGGGCAGAGGAAGGAAAATCTATTGAAAAAGATTTACTAGAAAAAATTATTGCTATTGAAGCGCAGCAAGCGGTCGTTGAAATTCATGAACCGAATCGTCGCGACAAAATCAAGGACGGTATGGTCAAGTTGTTGGAGCAACATGTGGGTGCTGATAAATATGATCAAAATAGATTAGAGCAAGAGTTGATTTATTATATTGAAAAAATAGATATTTCAGAGGAGCGTGTTCGTTTAAAAAATCATTGTGATTATTTTAAAGCGATGCTCAATGATGCTGATCCATGTAAGGGTAAAAAATTATCTTTTATATTACAAGAAATAGGAAGGGAAATAAATACCACTGGCTCAAAAGCAAATGATGTAGCTATTCAAAAGGCGGTCATTATGATGAAGGACGAACTTGAAAAAGCAAAAGAGCAAATTTTAAATGTGTTGTAAGATGGCAGGCGTTAAAATCTATATTTATATTTTACTTGTTTTATTTATAACAAGTTGCGAACCTATTCAATTATATGAACAAACTACTACTTATCCTACACATGAATGGTCTAGTAAGCAGGTGAATAATTACCAATTTAATATTACGGACACCACTTCCTTATATAAAATTTATTTTGTGATTAGACATCATAATGCATATCATTATAAAAATATTTGGTTGCAGGTAAGCACAAAGTCCCCTTCAGATACAGCAGTAAAGCAGACCCTTAATTTGCAACTAGCCGATGATCAAAAAGGCTGGTTGGGCGTAGGTATGGATGATATTTTTGACCAACGTATTCCTATCAATGCAACACCCACAAAATTAAAGCTAGGTATATATAATTTTAGTTTGCAACATACCATGAGAGAGGATCCGTTGTTGGGTGTTTTGGCTACTGGCTTACGTGTTGAAAAAGTGCATTTATGAAAATGAGATGGTTTAATATCAGCAAATTAAAGTTTGTCAATTTTATTTATTGGGTTTTTCTTACCTATATGATTGCCGCGTTTATTTGGTGGTATGTTTCCCTGGAAAAGCAAAATAGTGAAATTGCAACAGTTAAATTCCAATCTATTCGAACAGACGACCCAGCTTTATATGAAAAAGTAAAAGCTATTGAAGCATTTGAGGCAAGAAAAACAAAACAATATATTTACGAAGGGGTTACTTTTCTTTTTTTATTTTTATTAGGAGCGATATATGTTTACAGGTCTTTATTAAAGCAGCTAAGATATTCTAATCAGCAACAAAATTTCATGATGGCGGTAACACATGAATTAAAAACGCCTATTGCCATTACACAGTTGAATATCGAAACATTACTTAAAAGAGAGTTAGATCCAGCACAGAAAAAAATGCTCATTGAGAATACCTTAAAGGAAACACACCGTTTAGATGCGCTTTGTAACAATATTTTATTAGCCTCGCAGTTAGACATGGGCAAGTATGAATCTAATATGCAACTCATAGATTTGTCTGACCTTATTCAAAAGTTAATTCATTCCTTTCAAGAGCGATTTGAACAACGAAAATTAATTTTAACCATTACCCCTTCTGTTTTTATACAAGCAGAACCATTACTTATTCAGTTGTTAGTTAATAATTTATTGGACAATGCCCATAAATATTCAACGATTGCTACTCCGATTACGGTGTTACTGACAACCCAAGAAAATCAAATACAATTAATAATTAAAGATGAAGGAGTAGGTATTCCCATGGTAGAACGCGATAAAATATTTGAAAAATTTTACCGCATTGGAGATGAATCAACCCGAACAACAAAGGGCACTGGTTTAGGTTTGTATTTGTGTAAAAAGATCAGCGAATTTCATCAGGCAACTATTACTGTAGATGCGAATGCACCCAAAGGCAGTGTTTTCAAAATAAACTTTCCAATATCATGAGGATCCAAAAGCATACCATTTTACTGGTGGAAGATGAACTGCATTTGCATGAGGCACTTAAGTTAAATTTATCGCTGGAAGGATATGAGGTTAGCTCTGCTTATGATGGACCCAAAGCGTTACAGCTTATTCAGGGTGCCAGTTTTGATTTAATTATTTTAGATATTATGCTGCCAGGAATTGATGGATTCTCCATTATTGAAACTGTGCGGATACATAACAATAATACCCCAATTTTAATTTTAAGTGCAAAAAATACAAGTGCTAATCGAGTACAAGGATTAAAGATTGGCGCGGATGACTACATGACCAAGCCTTTTAATTTGGAAGAACTTTTATTGAGGGTATCTAAATTGATTCAAAAATCAAGCGTGAATAGTGTAGTTCAAAATACTTTTGAGCAATATTCTTTTTCGGGTAATACTGTTCACTTTACCTTACTTGAAGCCACATTGTATAATGGCGAAAAGATCAATTTAACCAAAAAGGAAGCCATGCTGTTAAAGTTATTGATTGAAAATAAAAATACCATTATTACAAGGGAGCGGATATTACAAAGTGTATGGGGGTATAATGTATTTCCAAATACACGTACCATTGACAATTTTATTCTGAATTTTAGAAAATATTTCGAATTAGACAGCAAATCACCTTTGCATTTTATCTCCATCCGGGGGATAGGCTATAAATTTCAAGATTAATCAGTAGGGATGCAATCTGTGGCCCTTTTTTTCGTTAATACTTGTAGTTAAACTACTAGCATGTCATTGTCGTCCATTAAAGATTTTTTAGAACCTATTAATATCGCTCATATATCCAATGATGAGGGGTATCGCGATACGCAGCTAGGAAAGCATATTAAAGTAAACGAGGGGAGCCTACCTGATATAATTGAGGCAGATTTAGTCATTATTGGGGCAGGAGAATGCAGGGGTGCTGGCCATGCTTTACATGGGCATACTGCCGCAAATGCGATTCGAACTGCCTTGTATGATTTGTATTACTGGCATGCACAAGTCAATGTAGTGGATATAGGAAATGTGAAAATTGGGCAAAGTATACAAGATAGCTACGCGGCTCTTCGGACGGTGATATCTGAATTGCTATTGCAGAATAAAAAAGTTGTAATTATTGGCGGGGCACATGATTTAACCCTTGCACAATATCATGCCTATACTTCCATACCAACTTTAGTAAATGCGGTTGTGGTGGATGCGAAAATTGACTTGGACTTGGAAGCGCGCTTACCTAGGGATCATTTTTTAGAAGAATTATTTACTGGCTTACCCAATCATTTGAATCATTATAGTCATATAGGTTTTCAAAGTTATTTTATGCATCCGCATATGTTGGAAACGATTGATAAACTAAGGTTTGATTGTTTTAGATTAGGAAAGGTTCGGGAAGGTATTGAGGAAATGGAGCCTGTCATCAGGGACAGTCACATGCTAAGTTTTGATATTAGTGCAATTCAAAATGCACAAGCGCCTGCAAACTTAATTACACCGAATGGCTTTAATGGCGAAGAGTCCTGTACCTTAATGCAGTATGCGGGAATGAGTTGGAAAACAAGTACTATTGGATTGTTTGGTTATCAAGCTGAACTAGATGTAAAAAACATGACTGCCATACAAATTGCGCAAATGTTTTGGTACATTATGGATGGGTTACAAAAAGGTAAAAAAGAAGCGCCATTAACGGAATCGGATAGGTTTAAAGAATTTCATATTGCATTCTCGGATATCGAAACTAATTTTTTACAAAGCAAGAGCACGGGCAGATGGTGGATGCAAATGCACAATAATGAATGGGCGCCTTGTAGTTACAAAGATTATTTAGTAGCTTCCAATAACGAAATTCCAGAAAGATGGTTAAGGGCCTTAGAAAGAGAGTAGTCACTCCTTTACATTTATTATCAATTGTATTTATTGTTGTATTAAGTGCGTGTAGTATACAAAAAGCGCAAAAAACATTATTACAAACCACTGCGCTCAAAGGGGCACATGTCGGTATTGCAGTATATAATGATACCAAGCAATCTTGGATTGATCAATACCAAAGTGATCATTATTTTACACCCGCTAGTAACACTAAAATTTTAGCTACTTATGTAGGACTAAAATACTTGGGTAATTCCTTGCCAGGATTTAGCATGGCTGAAAATGCAGATACCTTATTTTTAACCCCCTTGGGTGATCCAAGTTTTTTACATCCTGACTTTACGTATCAACCGGTGGTCGAGTTGATTAAAAATACAAAAAAGCAAGTGGTGATTCAGCCAACAAAAGCCAATGACCAATTTGGACATATGGGCAATGGCTGGGCTTGGAACGATTATGGCGAGGATTATCAGCCAGAAAGAAGCCGTATGCCAATTTATGGTAATGTGGTACATTTTTATCAAGGCAATGGAAAATTGGCCATTAAACCGTTTACTTTTTTTAAGGATATCACTGATATAAGCACTGTTTATCAAAAAAACTGGACGCGAAAATTAGTAGGTAATCAGTTTTATACCAATGGTCAAAAAAATACAGCACCTTATTTTCAAGTTCCCTTTGATTCCTATTTCGAACCCAATTTGCCCCTGTATTTACTTCAAGATACTTTAAAAGTAAAACTAAATATTGCAGATGGTATTTCGTCGATATTGAAGCAACATATTGTTAAAACAGTTCCAACAGATTCACTTTTAAAAATAATGATGCGCCGCAGCGATAATTTTTTCGCAGAACAAGTTTTATTAATGGGATCTCAGCAATTGTTGGGTAAGATGGATGATGCTGCTTTTATTGATACCTTGATTAAAACCGAATTCTCCCAACTGCCGCAAAAAATGCGTTGGGTAGATGGAAGTGGCTTAAGTAGATATAATTTAAATACCCCTGAAAATTATGTTGCCATATTGAAAAAGATGCAAGATGAATTTGGACAAAAGCGGGTAACACATATATTTGAAACTGGCGGAGAAGGGACATTGTCTGCGTATTACAAAAACTTTCCAGGCGAAATACATGCTAAAACGGGCAGTTTAAGTGGGCAGATTGCTTTAAGTGGATTTATTTACACGCATAAAAATCAAAAATTATATTTTTCAATTTTGGTGTCTAACCATATGAGTCCAACTAGCGCGGGTGTAAGAAAAGCAGTGGAAGCTTATTTGGTATCGGTAGCGCAGAAAAATTAAAGTTGCTTATCTAGAAAACAATCCATCCAAATAGGATTCCTTAAATTCAATATAGGTAGGCGCACCAGATGCGGTTACGTTGGGTATATCACACTCACTTAGTGATTGAATTATTGCATGCATTTCCTTTTGGGATAAACTTTGTCCAGCTTTAATGGCCATCTGTCTTGACATGCAACGAATTAATTTTTCTCTTTTACTGTATTTTACTTCACCAGTAAAATGTTTAAACTGCTCTAATAATAATTCAATGGCATTTTTTTCATTACCTGATAATACATCTGCAGGTATACCTTGAATGATAAAACTATTATTCCCAAAAGATTCTATTTCATATCCAATAATGGAAAGGTCTTCCAACATTTCATCTAATAATATGGCATCACTTGGGCTCAATTCCAACACCACTGGGAATAAACTTTTTTGAGTAGCATGGGGATGTGAACTTGCTTTTTGGTATTTTTCATATAAAACACGCTCATGTGCCAATTGCTGATGTAATATGATGCAGCCACTTTGGGTAGGGGCGATAATATAGGTATTGTGTAATTGCAGTAATAGCGCATCTTCAAGAACACTTAAACTTTCGGCTTCTTTGAACAACCCCATGGAGGAAGGTTTAACAATATAAGACTCAGTTGAAGGAGTGGTATCTGAAATTTCACTGGTGTCATTTGACGTACTTGGAATATTGGTGAAAAAACTTTTCCAATCCGTATCGTTAGCACTACTCGATTTAGGTATAAAATGCGCTTGATTTTTTTGTGTAAATCCTGCGTATAATGAATTGCTAGTAGCGGATTGAATTTTATCAGTCGTGAATGGCTTTTGTATTGCGTCCAATTGTTGGATATTCGCATCTAGCGAAAAATCAAGAGAAGGGGCTATGCTAAATTGGGCAAGTGCATGTTTGACTGCAGCTTGCACAAAGGCGTATATTATTTTATCGTCTTCGAATTTAATTTCTTGTTTGGTAGGATGTACATTAATGTCAATTTGTGAAGGGTCCACATCAATGTATAATATATAGCTGGGGTAACTGTCCTTGGGAAGTAATCCTTCAAATGCATTGGCTACTGCATGATGTAAATAAGCGCTTTTTATAAAACGACGATTCACAAAAAAGTATTGGTCGCTTCTTGTTTTACGCGCAGTTTCGGGTTTGCCCACAAAACCGGATACGGTTAAGTAATCTGTTTGTTCACCTACAGTTACTAGTTTTGTTTGATAATTATTTCCCAGCACTTGAATGGCTCTTTGTTTAAAGCTGCCGCCCTCCCAATGATACACATCCTGTCCGTTACTTGTTAAACTAAAAAATATTTCAGGAAAGGAAAGCGCGACTCTTGTAAACTCTTCAATGATATGTTTTAATTCTGCTGCGTTGCTCTTTAAAAAATTGCGACGTGCAGGTACATTAAAAAATAAATTTTTCATCGAAATACTGGTGCCGGTATCATGTGCAATTGAAGTACACTCCGTTACTTTACTATTTTCAATTTCAACCAAAGTGCCCAATTCATCTTCGGATCTTTTGGTTTTTAATCTAACTTGCGCAACAGCTGCGATGGAGGCGAGGGCTTCTCCGCGAAATCCCATAGTCCTTATTTGAAAAAGATCCTCAATGGTACTTATTTTACTGGTGGCATGTCGGGCAAATGCATTTTGGGCATCCGCAACGCTCATGCCTTTCCCATTATCAATGACTTGAATTAAGGCCTTTCCCGCATCATTGACAATTAATTTTATCTGAGTAGCACCTGCATCTACCGCATTCTCCATTAATTCCTTTACGGCACTAGCTGGCCTTTGAATCACCTCGCCTGCAGCAATTTGATTGGCAATGTGATCCGGAAGTAAATGAATGGTATCAGACAAGTTTTAATGTTTTAAAGTGTGTAAAAGTAGTAAATTTGCCACTTAAAATTTCATCTAATGCACAGAACTGCGGACATTCAAAAGCGACCCCATCAATTTTTACCTGCGAATTTTGAACTTACCCAATGGGAAAGCCTGGAGCCTTATTTCAAGGCCTTATTGGATAGGGAAATTACCAATAAATTGACCCTAGAATCATGGATGCAGGACTTAAGTGAACTGGAGGCTTTTGTAAGTGAAGATGCCTGTTGGAGACAGATTAAAATGACTTGTGATACCACAGATAAAAGCTTGGAGGCGGCGTTTACTTTTTTCTGTATGGAAATTCAACCCAAAATTCAACCTTATGCAGATGCCTTAAATAAAAAATTAATCCAATGTCCATTTACCAGTGAGTTGGATGAAAAGGAATATTTTACTTATTTAAGATCTGTTAAAAAAAGCATTGAATTATTTAGAGAAGAAAATATAACGTTGCAGGCGGAGTTAAGCGTTTTGCAACAACAGTATGGCACCATTGCAGGAAGAATGACAATTACGGTGGATGATAAAGAATATACTTTACAACAAGCAGCCCAATTTTTAGAAAGTGAGGATCGTGCAAAAAGAGAAGAAGTGTATTTAAAAATCCAAGAGCGTCGTTTACAAGACCAACAAGAAATGCATGATTTATTTACTTCACTCATTCAAAAAAGACATCAGGTTGCTTTGAATGCAGGATTTGAAAATTATCGGGATTATAAATTTGCGGAATTAGGCAGGTTTGATTATACCAAGGAAGATTGTTTTAAATTTCATGAGGCCATCAAAACACATGTCCTTCCAATTATTGATAAAATTTACGAACGCAAAAAAAATAAATTAGGACTAGCAACTTTAAAGCCATGGGATACAGAAGCGGAACCTATTGGTACAAAGCCTTTGCGACCATTTACGGATGGACAAGATTTATTTAATAAATCGGTTAGCTGTTTCGAACAAATCAATCCATTTTTTGCAGACTGTTTGAAAAAAATGGATGCTTTAAAACATTTTGATTTAGAGAGTAGGCAAGGAAAAGCGCCGGGAGGATATAATTGTCCATTGGCAGAATCAGGTGCCCCATTTATTTTCATGAATGCAGCTGGTCAAATGAGTGATGTTACCACCATGGTGCATGAAGTGGGACATGCGATTCATTCCTTTTTAGCACACCCCTTGCCCTTATCTGCATTTAAAGAATATCCAATGGAAATTGCGGAAGTAGCGAGCATGTCTATGGAATTATTTACGATGAATCATTGGCAAGCATTTTTTGATAATGTGCATGATTTAAATCGCGCACAAGAGCATCAATTGGAACGTACCATTACTATTTTTCCTTGGATTGCTATCATTGATAAATTTCAACATTGGGTGTATGAAAATCCGAATCATTCTATTGAGGAACGTACACAAGCATGGACAACCATTGCAAAGGAATTTTCAACCAACAGCATTGACTATAGCGGATTAGATCAGTATCGTGCAATTGGATGGCAAAGACAATTGCATTTATTTGAAGTACCTTTTTATTACATTGAATATGGTATCGCGCAATTAGGTGCCATTGGGATGTGGATGCAGTATCAAAAAAATCCAACACTTGCGTTGGAAAATTATATGAACGCTTTAAGTTTAGGAGGTACAAAAACACTACCGGAACTATATCAGACTGCGGGCATCTCCTTTGATTTTTCATCCAACTATGTAAAAACTTTAATGGATTTTACAAGGGATGAATTGGAAAAACTATACCAATAGTAGCTTAGCTAAATGCATTTAAGTCAAATAGGATAAGTTAATAGACAACGCAAATTTTAATTTGCGGAAGGCGGATTACTTGGTGGGGTGCTTGGTCCGTTGGATGGTCCATTGCTTGGTCCGTTGCTTGGTCCGTTATTTGGGCGATTCATTGGCGGACGATTATTATTTGGTCTTGGTCCGTTGCCTGGTCCATTATTCGGTCCGTTGTTCGGACGATTCATGGGTGGGCGATTATTATTCATTGGTCTTCCACCTCCAGAATTTCCAGCCTGTCCTCCTGGACGATTAGGTCCTGGACGATCATTAAATGGTCTGTCGTTATTCGATCTGTCGTTATTTGGACGACGATCATTGTTATTGAATCTTTGTTGATCGCGACGACGACGATCATTTTTCTCTAAACTCTTTAAACTAATTTGACCAACTACATCTACGAAGTCGGGTTCTACCTCTTTCGGCTTACCGCTGGTAACTTCCACCGCTTGCAATTCTTCAACGGCGATCCCTTGTTTGTTTAAATCTTTTATTTCCTTCACTCTTTCAATCGTTAAAGGGAAATGCTTTGTGTTATTAGGCAAAGTATACCACATTAAATTTTTGAAAATATCTTTTTTAATTAAAAACGCTTGTCCCATGACTGTTTGCAAATTATCCGCATAATCAGGGAACGCTTGTAACGCATCCAAGTAAGTATCTAATTCAAAATTCAAACAACATTTAAGTCGACCACATTGGCCACTCAACTTTGTTTGATTAATGGATAAGTTTTGATAACGAGCGGCAGTGGTGTTGACACTTTTAAAATCATGTAACCAAGTACTACAACAAAGTTCGCGACCACAACTTCCAATACCTCCTACTTTTGCAGCTTCTTGTCGGATGCCTATTTGACGCATCTCCACTTTTACTTTAAACTCAGTAGCGAATATTCTAATTAGTTCTCTAAAATCAATACGGTCGTCAGCGGTATAAAAGAAAGTTCCTTTTTTACCATCTGCCTGAATTTCTACCTCACTCAATTTCATTTGCAATCTAAAGTACCTTGCATGCGCACGACTTTTTGCTAGTATATCTGCCTCTCTGCTTTTACTAATTTTAAAAGCTTCAATATCTCTTTCGTTACTTGGTCTAAGAATTTTTTTGATTTCAACGCTGGTTTCCTCGATGCCTCTTTTTTTAAGTTGCAACCTTACCAGTTCACCTGTCAAACTAACTTCACCTAAGTCAAAGCCATTTACGCCTTCGACAGTGACATAATCGCCCTTTTCAAAAATTTGGCTGCTTAAATTTTTAAAGAATTCTTTACGACTGCCTTGGTTAAAACTAACTTCAACCACCTTGCATTGACTATTCATATCGTCAATAGGTAAATCGCTTAACCAATCATGCACATTTAAACGGTTACATCCACCTGTGCTACAACCACCGTTGCTTTTGCAACCGCCTGGTTTACCAGTTCCACATGATCCACATCCCATATATCGTTAATTCAAACTGTTAATAATTAAAATACCCTCGCATAGCTTCAACGCATCCATCCACTTTTCCTGTTATGCCTCTGTCAAAATTAAGGTTTTGTTCTGAATGATATGATACAACTTGATACTAAGTGCCATAAATAGCATTTTAGCATTTGCATTGCGTTCAATATGGTAAACTGACTTATCTAGTTCATTTACAATGGATTCCATCTGGCTTACCCCCGCAATTTTGTTTATTCTAAGGGCAAAATCCTTTAAATCGCTATCCAATGGGAGGTCAGAACCCATCGTTTTTAGTCGAATACTATGTTCTAACAGGTGGTTGAAATACTTTAAGAACTGTTTTTGCTGCTCTCTTCCCAATTTACTCATCTCTTCTACCCATTTTAACTGCGCCACAGGGCCCATTTTTAATATGGCGTTCAGCCAATCCTTAATCATACTAATATAGTCCTGATCACTATGTTGGATTAAATGAAGGGCTTCTCTATAATTACCTTCCGATAAAATTGCCACTTGTTTTGCTTTTTCAGGGGCTAGTTTAGCACGACCCATTAAGGCAGACTCAATTTCCTGGGTTGTTAGCCTTGGCACTTTTACAAATTGGCACCTACTTAAAATGGTGGGTAAAATATTTTCCTCTGAAGCGGCGACTAAAATAAATATGGTGTTGTCAGGCGGCTCCTCAATTAATTTTAAAAGTTTATTGCCTTCTTTTCCCAAATATTCGGGCATCCATAAAACCAACACTTTATAGGCACTCTCGAAACTTTTAAATGATAATTTTTTGATGATTTCATTACACTCGTCTGCACTGATATTTCCTTGCTTGTTTTCAGCTTTAATAAATTGAAGCCAATCAAACGCATTGCCATAAGGATAGCCGTTAATAAATTCACGCCATTGCTCAATAAAATTTGCACTGATATTTTTTTGTCCTGGCTTTTCTATGATGGTTGGAAATGAAAAATGCAAATCTGGATGCATCAATTGACTGGCTCTGTGATACGCTGGTAAATCTGCAATTTGTTCCGGAGTATAAAATGGTTGCGCAATTGGCTCGGCCGGTGCGCCAAATAAATCAGCAGTTGCAGCAGCTTGGCTGGGGATACTTACAATGTATTGTGCAAATGCGACTGCTAAAGGTAAAGCGCCTGATCCTTCAGGACCCACCAACAATAATGCATGGGGCAACCGTTGTTGCTGGACCATGTCCACCAATTGTTTTTTTAATTTTTCCTGGCCAATTACTTCGCTTAATAACATGAAACGAAGATAACGCTTACTTTATAAAACAACTTAAAATTACTAGTAGGTACTTATTTTAAATAAGCGGTTATTGCGTCACTCTCTGGTTTAACATTACTTGGGAAATAAGCGATCATTTTGCCATTTTCATCCAGCAAAAATTTATTAAAGTTCCAGCTAATATTTGCATCCAAAACGCCATTTTTTGCTTTTTGCGTTAACCATTGGTAAATAGGCGCGATGTTAGCACCTTTAACATCAACTTTATCAGCTAAAGGAAAATTAACACCATAATTTGCTTTACAAAAGGCTACAATTTCTTCATTAGTACCAGGCTCCTGTCCACCAAATTGGTTACAAGGAAATCCAAGAATAACTAATTTGTCTTTGTATTGATCATACACTTTTTGTAGTGATTCATATTGGGGCGTGTAACCACATTTGGATGCGGTATTCACAATTAATATCTTTTTTCCTTTGTAGGCTGCTAGGTTGATTTGCTTTCCGTCAATGCCAGCGACTTTAAAGTTATGGATGCTTTGTGCGTTTAAAACAAAAGTGGTCATCATTAGTATAAAACTTAAAATGGTTTTCATGAGTAGCTATTTTTCAGTTAAAGAATTTATTTCTTGCATAAATATAACAACAATAAAACAAAAAAGTTTAAGATAGGGTATAAGCGACGGCCGCAAATTGAATGGAGGCTGGATTTGCCTGGAGTAAACAGCGTCCCGCTGATTCGGCAGTGGCGCCGGTGGTAATAATATCGTCCACCAAAAGGAGGCGCTTTTCCCTAATTTGGTCGGCCTTTTTTAGACCAAAAAGGTGTTGGGTATTATGGCCTCGTTCAATGCGAACCTTGCGTGTTTGGGTATTTGTTTTTTTATTTTTAAATAGCACTGCATTTAAAATGGGTAGGGGCAATACCTGTACGATACCTTCGCAAATGATTAGGGACTGATTATAGCCCCTGGTCCTTTCCGTAATTTTTCGAACTGGAATTGGGATTAAACAATCAATTTCATTAAATCGGTTTGCTTTTTTCAAAGCCCAGCCAATCATATTTCCTAATAGGAAGCCGGCCCTTTTATTTTGTTTGTATTTTAATTCAAAAAGTAATAATTGAACAATACTATTCTTTGTAAAAAACAAAGCTGCCCCGCTCGGGCCTAAAGCCAATCTTCCCCAAAATATTCTGTCGACATTGTTATTTTCTATTTCAAAAAAATCAGTGAAGGGGAGTTGTGCGTAACAATTGGGGCACAATACTTGAAATTTTATTAGATCAGTGCTTCCGCAATGCAAACAAATTTTCGGATACACTAAATGTAAAAATCCATTCAAGTATTTTTTTACATGCAATACAAGATACTTGATGAAGTTCATGGGGGGGGCATTAAAATTAAATCAACAACTACTAGAAAAATAATCGGTAGGCTTCATCCACTCTTTCCACTGAAATAATTTGAATGCCGTATTTTTTTTGTTCGATTCCTTTTTTGTTAAACTCGGAAATATAAATTTTTTCGAATCCTAATTTTTCTGCTTCTGCAATGCGTTGTTGAATTCTATTCACGGCCCTAATTTCTCCATTCAATCCAACCTCTCCTGCAAAACAAATTCCTTGCGGCAATGGTACATCTTCATAGGAAGAAAGTAAGGAAAGTATAATGGCTAAATCTAAGGAAGGGTCTTCAATTTTTAAGCCACCAGCAATATTTACAAAAACATCTTTCATGCCAAACGCAAAGCCGCCTCGCTTTTCCAAAACGGCTAATAAAAGTTGTAATCTTCTTAAATCAAACCCAGTCACAGTGCGCTGTGGCGTGCCATACACACTTTGTGTAACCAATGCTTGCACTTCAATTAATAAAGGGCGCATGCCTTCCATGGAGGCTGCAATGGTACTGCCACTTAGTGATTCATTTCGTTGTGCAATTAAAAATGCAGAAGGGTTATTTACTACTTTCATTCCCTCGCTGGTCATTTCATAAATACCTAATTCACTTGTTCCACCAAATCTGTTTTTTAAAGTGCGCAACATGCGATAAGCATAATGGCGATCCCCTTCAAATTGTAAAACAGTATCCACCATATGTTCTAAAATTTTGGGTCCAGCGATGGATCCTTCCTTGGTGATATGTCCAATTAAAAAAACAGGGGTACCTGTTTCTTTTGCAAATTTTTGAAATTCTGCAGCGGTTTGTTTTATTTGAGATACACTTCCTGCAGCAGAGTCAATCAAGTTGGATTCTAAAGTTTGAATTGAATCCACAATGACTACCGTTG
>JBIIRW010000099.1:0-5078 GCA_044341385.1 Sediminibacterium sp.
CATCAACCTATGCAGGTATCTATGGCTATGACACTGCAACCAATCGAGGGAGTAATTATTTTTCCTATCAAGTAAAAAACGGAAAAGTAATTTCTAATATAAGAGCGGAAATGATTTTATATGATACAGCTACCAAGGATTGGCTTTTGAATGAAGTGATTGAAAGAAAAGTTTTTGATAATAGGGAAACAGTTTCTTATGCGCAGAGTATACATAGGAAGCTTGCATTTAAACCTGTGGATTTAGAAAAAGATAGGTATACTAAAGACAAACTCACCACCCCACAACTTATTCAACAAATTAAGTTAGAGGAGATGCGGGGCTCGGAGGGATTGAATGAATTAAAAATTGAAAGGTATCGTCGCGATGCAACGCCAGTTACCGTATTGTTACTTACATTAATTGGGGCCATTATTGCAGGACGTAAAATTAGGGGTGGTAGTGGCTCGCATTTGGCCATGGGCTTTACTATAGCAGCCTTATTTATTATCACAGATCGGTTCTCCACTATCTTTTCTACCAAAGGGAATTTGCCTCCCATGTTAGCTGCCTGGATACCCAATATGTTATTTATTTGGGTGGTCTATTATTTGTACAAAAAAGCACCAAAATAAGCCGGTTTTTTAGTTAACTTTGTGTCCAAATTTAAAAGGTACAATTATAATATTTGGTATATGGAAGACATTAAAGACAGGTTTGAGAAAAAGGCAACTGCTGCAGGTATTGAAATCAAAGAATTATTAAAACAACACGGCGATAAAAAAATCGGCGAAATAACTTTAGCACAGGTTTACCAAGGTATGCGTGGTATGACTGGTTTAGTTACTGAGACTAGTTTATTAGATGCGCAGGAAGGAATACGTTTCAGGGGTTTTTCAATTCCTGAATTACAAGCAAAATTACCAAAAGCACCCAAAGGGGATGAGCCATTACCGGAAGGGTTGTTCTATTTAATGATGATTGGTGAAATTCCAAATGATACTGATGTAAAGGAAATTACCAACAACTGGCAACGTCGTAGCCATGTGCCTTCACATGTGTTTGATGTAATTGATGCATTGCCATTATCAACACATCCCATGACCATGTTTGTGGCAGGTGTGATGGCGTTACAAACAGAAAGTAAATTTTCACAGGAGTACGCGAAGGGCATGAACAAAAAAGATTATTGGCAATATACATATGATGACTCTATGGATTTAATTGCGCGTTTACCAAGAGTAGCAGCGTATATCTATAGAAGAAAATATAAGAACAACGAACATATTCACCCGAATGGATTATTGGATTGGGCGGGTAACCTAGCTTACATGATGGGTTTTGAAGATGAGAGTACAAAAGAATTAATGCGTTTGTACATGACGATTCACGCGGATCATGAAGGCGGAAACGTTTCCGCACATACCACACACTTAGTAGGCTCTGCATTAAGCGATCCTTATTTAAGTTATGCTGCCGGTATGAATGGATTAGCGGGCCCTTTACATGGATTGGCAAATCAAGAAGTTATCAAATGGATTTTTGAAATGCAAGAAAGCATCGGTACCGATGCACCAACTACAGATCAAATTTCAACATATGTGCAACAAACTTTAGCTGCAGGAAAAGTAGTTCCAGGATATGGACATGCAGTATTAAGAAAAACAGATCCTCGTTTTACCGCACAAATGGCATTTGGTAAAAAACATTTACCGGATGATAAATTAGTGAATACTGTTTGGAAAATTTATGAAACAGTGCCGCCAATTTTAGAATCATTAGGAAAGGTAAAAAACCCATGGCCGAATGTGGATGCACATAGTGGTGCTTTACTAGTTCATTATGGTATTGTTGAATATGAATTTTACACTGTATTGTTTGCGGTAAGTAGGGCATTGGGTGTATTAGCAAGTTTAACTTGGGACAGAGCATTGGCATTCCCATTAGAGCGACCAAAATCAATTACCACTGATTCTGTGAAGCTTTGGATAGAAGGTAAAGGGGAGCTTTAGTATTTAATATTCTAGAAATAATAAGCGCTATATTAAAGGGGGAATTAGCTCAGTTGGTAGAGCGCTTGCATGGCATGCAAGAGGTCAGCGGTTCGAACCCGCTATTCTCCACATGGTAAATAGTTATCAAAGCCTCACCTAGTGGGGCTTTTAAGTGGCTGCTACTTTTTATACATGCAACCAGATTTTGGGTCAGACGATCAATTTTGGGTCAGGGATGGGTCAGAAATCAAAAATTTTGAATATAAATATATCTCAGTCTTGCTAAATCCATAGCTATTTAAACCCCTTTCTGAAATAAGCTTGCTGCTTCAACTTTAATTTGCCCCTAATTAGATACAAGATTAAAAAAGTATTATTTTTATATTAATTTAATTCTTTATAAATAAATAGCTTAAATATGTTTCAAACGCTCTTTGATTCTATGGAATACCTTATAACTTCATTATTATACCTAGTAGTAGCAGTATTAGTAGCACTAGGAGCTATTTCTTTATTAATAAAATCGATGAAAAGTAAGGCGGTAAGTAAAAAAGAAATTATTAAAAATAATAATATAAATATAAAGAAAAGGCCTAATTATGTCACAGGTAGTTATATTGATAATGATGGATGTTATACTGTTGGAGATGATGTCTATGAGGCTGAGACAATACGTAGCTTTTCAAATTTTGACGAATCAAATTACACTGTAAGTGTCATATAGCAAAAGTGTCCAAAATGTAATGTTTGGCTGGCACATTATTGTTATGGAAAATATCAGTGTTCAAATTGTGGCTTCATTGATATTTATAGAGAAGATCCATTAAATAATTAGTTTTTCTACTGTCATTATCTTGCTTCTGGTGTATTGCCCCATACATCATCTTTCATTTCAGGATAAAACTTATTTCTAACTAATTAAGTTTATTTATTTTCCTATTTGTTCAATGAGTGCAAACACGCTCATGGTGCCCATGACCACAACCACCAGCCAGCCTGCAATTTCAATCCACAAAGGATATTTGAATTGTTTGAGTATTGGTAATTTTCTTCCTGCGATTAACATGATGGATAAGGCGAATGGTAAAATAAATCCGTTTACTAAACCTGCTAATAATAATAACTCTTTGGGCTTGCCCGTAATCACAAAAATGGATGTGGAGATAATGATAAAACAACTAATCATTAATCTTTCATTTTGTAAATAACGTGCCTTTAAGTTTTTAATAAATGAATAGGAAGTGTAGGAAGCGCCAATCACGGAGGATATGGCAGCGCTCCATAAAACAACACCAAAAATAAATAAGCCCCATCTGCCGCCGGCAGTTTCAAAAATAGTAGCCGCTGGATTATTTTTATCTAAATGAATTCCTTGTGAAACAACACCCACTGCAGCTAAAAATAAAATGTAGCGCATGAAGGATGAAATGATAATCCCAGTGGTTGCACTCTTCGTTACAAATTTTATATGTTCACTTCCAGAAATTCCTGCATCTATTAAACGGTGTGCGCCCGAAAAAGTAATGTATCCGCCAACCGTTCCACCCACAATAGTGACAATGGCAATAAGTGATATTTTTTCAGGAATAAAAGTATGATGTACTGCTTCTAAAATAGGCGGGTTTGCAGCGTAAACAATAAATAAAGTAAGTCCAATTTTTAGGATACCTAAAATTTTGGTTAATTGGTCTAATGTTTTTCCTATTTCATTGATCCAAAAAATCAGGATGGCAACAATACCACTGATAATGGCACCTTTTGCAAAAGAAATCCCAGTTAATATATTTAATGCCAAGCCGCAGCCTGCTATATTGCCAATATTAAAAGCAAATCCACCCAATACCACGAGTAATGAAAGTATATGACCTAAACCAGGCACTAATTCATTGGCAATTTCCTGCGCACGCATACCGCTTAAAGTAATGGCACGCCAAATATTTATTTGTGCGCCAAAATCTAAAATAATTGAAATGACAATGACAAATCCAAAACTGGTTAATAATTGTTCTGTATAAAAGGAGGTTTGTGTTAAAAATCCAGGGCCAATAGATGAATTGGCCATTAAAAATGCAGCGCCCAAACTCAGGCCTGTCATTGATTTTAAAACAGGATTGGAATTAGGGATATTTGATTTCAATATTATTTTGTTTTAATACTTCATGAAGTTTTGTGGCAATAGGAATTGCATTTAATCCATCGCCATGTATACAAATGGTATCTGCTATTATTGAAATATCTTCTTCGTGAATCGTTGATACCTTTTTTTCAAATATTATTTTTAATGCTTGTGCACTCGCAATTTCAGGATCGTATATGAGTGCATTGTCCAAGTATCTTGGGGTGAGTTGCCCATTATTTTGATAAGTCCGATCCGCAAATACTTCGTTGGCAAAAGGCTGTCCAAAGTTTTTTGCTTGTTGTATCGTATGGCTGCCACTTAATCCATACACGATTAAATCTGGATTGATGGCTTGAATAGTTTGAATAAAAATTTTACTTAATCCCGCTTCTTTAGCACAATCATTATATAAAGCGCCATGTAATTTAACATGGTGTAAAGAAAGGCCCATAGGAATGGAAACTTTTTCAAATAAGTATAATTGATCGGAGATTAGTTCAGCTAATTCAAGTAAGGAAACGAAATGTGATTGTCTGCCAAAATTTATTCTGTCGTCATAACTCGGGTGCACCCCAATGGCAACATTATGTTCTAATGCCAAATCGATGGTACGCTTAATACTATCTTCATCACCTGCATGAAAACCACATGCAATATTTGCGCTACTAATAAATGGCATGAGCTCCGCTTCATTGTGAAAACCTTCGCCCATGTCACAGTTAACATCAATATGCTTTTTTATATCGTGTAAGGAATCTGGCATAGTTACATTTAATATTGGCTAAAGCATTTTTGCATTTGTATGTATTCCGAATGTGCTGTTTCAACATTAGATATGCTAAAGCGAAAGGGGAGTTCACTTTTGTGCTGTACTAATTTAGGTAAATCTACCAAAATTATTTGACCAATATTTGCATAGCCTCCAATGGTCTGGTGATTTGCCATTAATACAATCACTTCACCACTGGGTAATAACTGCATCGTGC
>JBIIRW010000100.1:0-5045 GCA_044341385.1 Sediminibacterium sp.
TTTCAAAATCATAATTTACTTCATTCGATGACTTCACCAATGCTTGCACATCCTTAGGAAAACAACTTCCACCGTATCCAATACCTGGGAATAAGAAACGCTTCCCAATACGATCATCACTTCCTATGCCTCTTCGCACCATATCCACATCCGCACCCATGCGTTCACATAATTGTGCGATTTCATTCATGAATGAAATTTTTGTAGCTAAAAAACTATTCGCTGCATATTTGGTCAACTCTGAACTGCGCTCATCCATGAAAATTAATGGATTTCCTTGTCTTACAAAAGGGGCATATAATTCAGTCATTACTTTTTTAGCTTGTTCAGATTTTGTTCCTATCACCACTCTGTCAGGTTTCATAAAATCTTCTACCGCCACCCCTTCTCTTAAAAATTCAGGATTACTGACTACATCAAATTCACCTTTATAATTTTTCGCAATCGCTTCTCTTACTTTATCTGCTGTACCAACTGGTACGGTACTCTTATTCACCACTACTTTATACCCCTTCATCAATTTGCCCATTTGATCCGCTACCCCTAATACATATTTTAAATCAGCTGACCCATCCGCACCTGGCGGTGTAGGCAAAGCTAAAAATATTATTTCTGACGCCTCTAATACTTCTTCTAAATTAGTAGTAAACACCAATCGACCTTCCTTCGTGTTTCTTAAAAATATTTTTTCAAGTCCTGGCTCGTATATCGTGATTTGACCAGATGATAATTTATCCACCTTCGCCTTATCTATATCCACACAAGTAACCTTGTTACCTGTTTCTGCAAAACAAGTTCCTGTTACCAATCCCACATAGCCTGTTCCTATTACTGTAATTTTCATTGATTCAAATTTTAAGCATTAAAAAAGGATTTCACTCCTGATGCAATATGTTTTAATTGCGCCTCTTCCATTTCCGTGTGTATTGGAAGTGAGCACACCACTGGCGTTAAAGCATTAGTCACTGGCAAATGTAAATGTTCATTTTTTCCTTCACCGAACATCTTTTGCAAATGCCCTGGCACTGGATAATAAATCATACATGGAATGTCAAGATCCCCCAAATGCTTTATAAACTTTTCGCGATCCACCCCAACTAATTGAATCGTGTATTGATGATACACATGCGTGCTATATTTATTTACAGCGGGTGTGACAATTTGTTGTATGCTTGCAAAAGCATGATTATAAAATTGCGCCACTTGAAAACGTGCATGGTTATAACTATCCAGTTTTTGTAATTTAATATTTAATATAGCAGCTTGTATGGAATCTAATCTTGAATTACATCCTACCACATCATGATAATATCTAGCTGATTGACCATGATTGGCAATCATTGTCATTTTATCAGCCAAGGCTTTGTCATTGGTAAATAATGCACCGCCGTCACCAAACGCACCTAAATTTTTACTTGGATAAAACGAAGTGGCCCCAATATGACCCATCGTTCCTGTTTTCTTTGTCTCCCCATTTGGTAAAGTATAATCACAACCAATGGCTTGCGCATTATCTTCAATCACAAACAAATTATTTTCTTTGGCAATTTGTAAAATTTCAGCCATCGGTGCAGCATGTCCATATAAGTGAACCGGAACTATCGCTTTTGTTTTTGGTGTAATTGCATTTTTTAAAGAAGTAATATCCATACAATAAGTTACAGGATCCACATCCACAAAAACGGGGGTTAATCCAAGTAAGGCTACTACCTCTGTGGTCGCAATATAAGTGAATGAAGGAGTGATTACTTCGTCCCCGGGTTGTAAGCCTAATGCCATCATCGCAATTTGTAAAGCATCGGTACCATTGGCACAAGGAATAACATATGAAACTTGTAAATAGGCTGCTAAGTTTTGACTAAAATCCTGCACTGCTTTTCCATTAATATAGGAAGCGCTATCCAAAACGCTTTGAATAGATTCATCCACTTCCTTTTTTATAGCCAGATACTGATTTTTAGTATCTACCATCTGAATTTTACGCATCAATTCCGTTTTTGCAAAAATACTATAAAAAGGGTAAAAGGCCTACCCACTAGAATATCTAAATATTGTATGTTTATTAGCAATAAATGTCCATTTATATGCCGAATTTTATTGATTTTTGCCTGACAGATACAACCCATGGTCATTTACAATCTATTTTTACTGATCTATTCGCTCCTGGCTAAATGCACGGCCCCCTTTAATGGCAAGGTCAAGCAATGGGTGCTAGGTCAAAAAGAGGTATGGAATGAGATAACGGGCCTTGCTGAAAAAATACAAAAACCCATCATTTGGGTGCACTGTGCCTCCTATGGTGAATTTGAACAAGGCTTACCCATCATTGAAAAAATTAAGTCAGATTATCCAGGGTATCAAATTTGGCTTACCTTTTTTTCACCTTCAGGATACCTGCATCGCAAAAACGATCCTACAGTTGATTTTGTTACTTACCTCCCAATGGATGGCGCAAACAATGCGAAACATTTTTTTGATGTAGTACAACCCAAGTTGGTCATTTTTATTAAATATGAATTTTGGTTTTATTATTTATCGGAAGCAAAAAAAAGAAACATCCCCACTTTATTGGTAGCTGCTATATTCAGGCCGACGCAAATATTTTTTAAATGGTACGGAGGTTTTTATAAAAAAATACTTTCCTTATTTTATGCAATTTTAGTGCAAGATGAAAACTCAAAAAAATTAATTTCTCCTTTTTTCCCAGAACAAAAAATCAGCATCACTGGAGATACCAGATTTGATCGAGTGTTGCGTACTTCTAAATCAAGCACCCATTTTGATTGGTTGCAGAAATTGAATAATGGCAAAATAATAATTGCTGGAAGCACTTGGGAAAAAGACCATATTTTATTAGCAAGCTTAGCCGAGAAATATACAAACCTAAATTGGATCGTGGTTCCCCACCATGTGGACAGCACTTCTATTGAAAAATGTGTAGCGTTATTTAATAATGCCACCACTTTAACTTCATTTGCAGCAAGCCACCAAAAATTCAATAACGCAAAAGTGATCATTGTTGACCAAATAGGCTTGTTACGTAATTTATACCAACACGCTTATATAACCTATATTGGCGGCGGATTTGGCGGCGAGGGCATACATAATGTACTTGAGCCAGCAGCATTCGGAAAACCTGTTTTCTGGGGACCCAATGATGAAAAATATATTGAAGCGCGTGGACTTGTGAATGCGGGGGGCGGATTTAAAATACATGATGTAAAATCATTTAGCAAAACACTTGAACTATTATCAGACCAATCTGAAAAATATACAAAAGCTTGCGAATCATCTGCAAATTTTATTTCTCAAAATGCAGGTGCTACCCAAAAAATAATGGAATTTATTTATGAAAATCGCCTTTTGATCAATTGATCAAATTGTTTTACTACATTACTTTCCTCGTCCCAATTATTCTTTTCTCTTAATTCTCTTTTAATATAAAAATGCGCTTCTGGAAATATTTTAAAAGCATTGATTGTTTTAATACCAACTTCAAATAACTTTTCATCTCCACCAAATAATTCTTGGATAAATTGAAACTTATCATTGATGCCAATCGCTGATCGCAAATCCTTAATTGGCTCCATTACCAAATGATCTTTCACCTCCTTCACCTCTTTTATTTCAATTTTTTCAGACGCAACCAGGATTGGCTCAGTTTTTACTTCTGCTAAATTTACTTGACTATTTTCAACAGCGTGCGCTTCCACAATATTAGGGACCAAGTTTTCATCGATTACTTCCACAGATGTTTCCAGCTCTTGGTCAGTATTTGTAATAGGTGCAAGTTCTGGGGTAACCTGTGCTTGCATCACTACTTCCTCTTCAGGTGAGTCCATGGGTGTTTCCTGATATATATTTTGAGGCAATGGCTTAGCTATAACCGCCCCACCCAATTCTGTCAATATTTGTTGTGCAGTTATTATCAAATTGGATTTATCCTCATTATGACGCAACTGCTCACTTAATTTTTCCACCAAAGACTTTACGCTATCCATAGGAATGTTTACTTTTGGGGCAATAACTTTACCCTTATTATTAAAACGAAGAAACTAAATTAATTATTGTCTATGTTTATTGAGCAGAATATAACTGGCGAACGCAGAGGATGGATCGAAGTGATCTGCGGCAGCATGTTTAGCGGCAAAACCGAAGAATTGATCCGGAGATTAAAAAGAGCCAAAATTGCTAATTTAAAAATTGAAATATACAAGCCCGCAACCGATACGCGTTACGATGTTACTAAAATTGTAAGTCACGATTCCAATGCGATAGCATCTACCCAAGTGGCAAACTCATCTGAAATACTTGCACTTGCCGAAGATGCGCAAGTAGTAGGTATCGATGAAGCGCAATTTTTTGACGAAGGTATTGTTGCAGTTTGTGAGACCTTGGTGATGCAAGGTAAAAGAGTCATTGTTGCGGGATTAGATATGGATTATTTAGGCAAACCATTTGGCCCTATGCCAGCACTTTTATCTGTGGCTGATTTTATTACTAAGCTTCACGCTATTTGTGTGCAATGTGGACATTTGGCAAATGTATCTTATCGAACAAGTGATGAAGAAGGAACTGTGGTTTTAGGTGAGAAAAATAATTACGAACCAAGATGCCGAGTATGCGCCTCAAAATAGTTTATACCTTATTGAAAAAAGATGCACTGCTTGAATTTAGGCAGCAGTATACTTTTTTTGGTATCCTATTATATATCGCATCCACCACCTTTGTTATTTATTTAACAATGGGGCAGCCAGATGATCATGTATGGAATGGTTTGTTTTGGGTGACTTTATTATTTATTTGTATTAATACTGTGGCGCGCAGTTTTTTACAAGAAGGTCGTGGTCGGATGTTGTATTTTTATACAATAGCGAGTCCAGTAAATTTTATATTTTCAAAATTAATTTACAACAGCTTACTCATGACACTTATGAGTGGACTTAGCTTATTGTTATTCACCGTATTACTCGGCAACCCCTTACAACATGCTTGGTTATTTTTTGGGATTAGTTGCTTGGGTGGTATAAGTTTAAGCTTGGTAT
>JBIIRW010000031.1:0-17281 GCA_044341385.1 Sediminibacterium sp.
CCACAAGTAAATGCAGATTTACTTCAAAAAGGCGTGCAATTTTTACAAGATACCAATGGCAAAGAATTAATTCCATTGTCATCATTAACTAAGGAAGACATAGTAATTATTCCTGCATTCGGAACGACCATTGACATGGAAAAAAAATTAAATGCCATTGGTATTGAAGTGCAACAATATAATACCACTTGTCCATTTGTTGAAAAAGTTTGGAACAGAAGTGCTCAAATTTCAAAAAAAGGATATTCTATAATTATTCATGGAAAGCCTAAGCATGAAGAAACAAGGGCCACTTTTTCTCATGCGGCTGCAAATAGTCCTACATTGATTGTGAATGATATGGAAGATACCATTGAATTAGGCAAAATTATTTCTGGCGAATTACCTGTATCCCATTTTTATTCTTATTTCAACGGAAAATATTCTGAAAATTTTAACCCCGCTACTGACTTAGAAAAAATTGGAGTGGTAAATCAAACCACACAATTGGCTACAGATACCCAAGCCATTTCGGACTATTTAAAAACTGTGATGGTTAACAAATTCGGCGATTCCGAATTACCCGTTCACTTTGCAGATACCCGTGACACTTTATGTTATGCCACCAATGATAATCAAACTGCAGTCAATAGCTTATTAGAAATTCCTGCAGATATCGCATTTGTCATGGGCGGAAAAAATAGTAGTAACAGTTCCCATTTGGTGGAGCTTTGTGAAAATAAATTACCCACTTATTTTATTGATGGTCCCGAAAAGCTCATTGATGCCAACTCCCTAATTAATACCAATTGGAGAAACAAAGAACAAACCATTGTTAATAATTATTTGCCAACACAACAACCCACTACCATCTTAATGACCAGTGGCGCTAGCTGCCCAGATACAGTAGTGGAAGCAGTTATTCGACAAATAGCCGACTATTATCATGTTTCAGATGCATTAATAGCATTAGAAGCAAAATGGATTAAATAAAATATACTAATTAATTATTGGCTTGGCTGATGCGCGCTTGCGCCCATTGTAATGCAATGGTCAGCTGCTCTTCTCTACTCATATTTGAATTGTCCAAAACTAAAGCATCATCCGCTTGTTTCAAAGGACTGTGTTCCCGGGTAGTATCAATCAAATCACGGTGTTGTAAATTTTCTGAAATTTCTTCAACTGTAATTGCAGGACTTTTTGCACTTAATTCCAAAAATCTTCTTTGCACTCTAATATCAGGACTGGCAGTAACAAATATTTTTAATTCCGCTTTCGGAAAAACAACCGTTCCAATATCTCGCCCATCCATGACAATACCTTTTGATACGCCCATGGCTTGCTGCTGTGCAACAGCAAAATCTCGAACTAGGGCAAGTGCGGCTACTTCACTTACTTTCTGACTTACCCGCATTTCCCGAATTTCTTGTTCTACATTCTCCTCATTTAAATACATATCACTTTGCAAAGTTGCCGGATTGTATTTGAATTGAAGGGTGATTTTATTTAACGCAGCTGCAATATCCAAAGTATTGTCAAAATCAATTCCTGCTCTTAAAAAAAATAAGGCAACCGCACGATACATGGCCCCGGTATCTATAAAAACATATTCCAAATTTTTTGCCATGGCTTTTGCCAACGTGCTTTTACCACAGGAGGAATATCCATCAATCGCAATAATTATTTTTTGATTAGCCATTATTCAACATTAATGGTTTCTGTTTTAGGAAGATTCGCATTTCGAATGGCAATTTGTCGCACCGCTTGTGAAACTACGGTCCGCAAAGCATTTTTAGAAATTTCATCCTTCCCAACCATCGCAGGAACGCCTTCATCTCCACCTTCTCTTATAGATTGCACCAATGGTATTTGACCAAGGAATGGCAAATCATATTCTTCCGCTAAGTTGCGACCACCTTCTTTTCCAAATAAATAATATTTATTATTCGGTAATTCTTCAGGGGTAAAGTAAGCCATATTTTCAACCAACCCAATGATCGGCACTTTAATATTTGCTTGGCCAAACATCGCGATTGCTTTTTTAGCATCCGCGAGAGCGACTGTTTGCGGTGTAGTTACAATCACTACTCCTGTAACAGGTACCGTTTGCATAATTGTTAAATGTATATCACCTGTCCCAGGAGGCATATCAATCACTAAATAATCTAACTCTCCCCAATCCACATCAGTGATAAATTGGCGAATAGCACTGCTTGCCATTGGACCTCTCCAAACCACCGCATCTTTTTCATCCACTAATAACCCGATACTCATTAAACGAATACCAAATTTTTCCAAAGGCAAAATAATTCCTTTCCCATTATCATCTTTCATCAATGGGCGTTGTCCACGAACACCAAACATAATGGGTACGCTTGGACCATATATATCCGCATCCATTAATCCAACTTTTGCACCACCTTCTGCTAATGCTAATGCTAAATTTGCAGAAACCGTACTTTTACCCACACCCCCCTTACCACTAACTACCGCGATAATATTTTTCACTTGCGCTAAAACCGATTTTTCATCCTGTCTTCTACTGGTTGTATTTGAAGTAAAGTTCACGGTAACAATTGCCTGCTTGTTGACCAATAATTTAATTGCATTTTCACAAGCATTTTTCATCAAATCCTTCATTGGACACGCTGGTGTAGTTAATACAATGGTAAAACTTACATGATCTCCATCCACTACTAAATCGGTAATCATATTTAAAGTAACCAAGTCCTTACCCAAATCCGGCTCCTGCACATTACTTAATGCTTTTAGTATCAAATCCACTGTCATTTTGAAAGTTTTTGTTAAAAAAATAGCGACATGCAAAGTTAAGTCTCAATAGGCTTATTTTGCAGTTTTAATTGGAGGATTATCCATTTTTATATTAAAAACAGGCCATTTTGATCATAAAAAATGCTGCGGTTTTTTAAGGATTGCCCCTTAATTTTGCACCACATGCGACAAGGTCACCTATTTACATTTTTAATCGTTTTTGCATTAACGCCATTCACCAATTTTGCGCAAACTACCGCGCCCGATATTTACCGTGATTCGGTCGTACAATTGTACGGGGTGGTGATGACTGCAGATAGTTTAAAAGCCATCCCATTCGCAAGTGTGGTTGTAAATAAAAAAGGGCGAGGCACCATCACCAATAACGATGGGGTATTTTCGATTGCAGTTAATAAGGGAGAAAACATCACCTTCTCTTGTATTGGATTTAAAAACAGAACTATCAGCATCCCCGAAAATTTAGAAGGCAACCAATATAGTGTTATTCAATTAATGATCAATGACACTAATTTTTTACCTGCCACTATTTTAAAACCGCGTCCTACCAGAGCTCAATTCGAACGTGATTTTGTGAATGCAAAAATCGACGACGACTTATACGAAACGGCTAGAAAAAATACTAGCGCGAGCCAAAAAAGAATCATCTTATCTAGTTTACCTTTTGATGGGAAGGAAGCAGTTGGGGCATCGCTCAACCAACAGGCATCAAAATATTATTATTCAGGTCAATTGCCGCCAATGAATATTTTAAACCCTGTGGCTTGGAAAAGTTTCATCAACTCATGGAAAAGGGGTGATTATAAATCAAGAAAAAAATAATACATGAAAATGATTGCAGTCATTGGCGCAGGAACCATGGGAAATGGTATTGCACATGTATTTGCACAACACCATTTTTTTGTACACTTAATTGACACCGATCAATCAGCGTTAGACAAAGCCATCAGCACTATCGAAAAAAATGCAGATCGACAAATTGCCAAAGGAACCCTTACCGCTACTAGCAAAGAAAAACTTCTTTCCAATATAACCACTTATTCTGATTTAAATATAGGTATTGGAGATGCTGATTTAATTATTGAAGCCGCCACCGAAAATAGTGTTGTTAAAAAAAAGATATTCGCAGCCATGGATAAATATGCAAAACCTAATTGCATATTAGCAACCAACACATCGAGTATCTCAATTGGCGAAATAGCCGCAGCTACACAAAGACCTACCCATGTTATAGGAATGCATTTTATGAATCCGGTACCCGTGATGAAATTAGTGGAAGTAATCAATAGCAAGGAAACGGATCCTTCCGTCACTAAAACAATTGTATTCTTAACGGAACAATTAGGTAAAATACCTTGCGTTGTAAACGATTTCCCTGGCTTTATCGCAAATCGAATTTTGATGCCAATGATTAACGAAGCAATTATTGCTTTGTCGGAGGGTGTCAGCGACGCTAGCACCATTGATCAAATTATGAAATTAGGTATGGCCCACCCCATGGGGCCCTTACAATTAGCCGATTACATTGGGCTAGATGTTTGTAAAAATATTTTAGAGATCATGGAAAAAGGATTGAACAATTCAAAATATGCGCCTGCTGATTTATTAGTACAAAAAGTTACCGAGGGAAAATTAGGCGTTAAAACAGGAGAGGGATTTTATAAATATTAAGTAGTCATTAAACAACTAAGGTGGTGGAATAACTTACGCCTTTTAGCTCATTTAACTTGTTCATGACTTCATCCAATCGTAATTTAGGAATACCGACTTTTAAAGAAACAAATAATTGCGCTGATTGTGAAACCACAGAACAATTGTATTGCTTTAAAACCATCATCACTTCATTTATTTGATGGTAATCAAAATTAATTTCATAGCTCAACTCCACTGCTTTTTGAATTTGCGGGGTTAACTGCAAAGCCAATGAAGTGGCCGTTTTATAAGCATGGATCAAACCAGGAACGCCTAATAAACTACCGCCAAAATAACGAACCACCACCACTAGAATATTGGTTAATTCCTTGCTATCCATTTGTCCCAAAATAGGACGCCCAGCAGTTCCAGAAGGCTCGCCATCATCACTTACCCTAAAGGTAACGCCATCAACCCCTAGGCGATAGGCAAAGCAATGATGCACTGCTTTGGGGTGTTCTTTTTTTAATTGCGCGACTATTTTTTTACACTGATCAATACTATGTGCTGGATAAGCATAAGCAATAAATCTGCTGCCCCGATCCTTAAATTCAGCCATGGCCGATTGCTCGATGGTATTATAATGAAAGGGGCTCATGCAGTAAATAAATAGTATTTATAATTAATTGATGTAAAGCTAGTTCATAATGCGTAATCATTAGTAACATTGCAGTATGACTTTACTAGAAAGCAAACAAGCATTAAAAGCGCAACTAGCGGATCAATTTGACGCCATTGAACTGAACAGCTTACTGTCCATGTTATTTGAACATGTTACTGGAAATAATCAACTACAACAAGTCATTCATAAAAACGATCAGTTAAGCGAAGTGCAAGTAAATGAGCTGAAGAAATATGGGGAAGAATTAGCCAAAGGAAAACCCATACAATATATTTTAGGTAAAGCTTGGTTCATGGGTAAAGAATATATAGTTAACGAGCAGGTATTAATACCACGCCCTGAAACTGAAGAGTTAGTAGAATGGGTCCTTGAATATGCAGAAATTATTAATAAGCCTTTACATATCATTGATATTGGAACAGGCTCCGGTTGCATCCCCATTGCATTAAAAACTGCATTACCCAATTGCACCATTACTGGATTAGATATTAGCGAAGGCGCATTATCAGTTGCTAAATTAAATGCAACACAATTAAATGCAACTATTGAATGGCTGCAACAGGATATTTTAATGTCTGCTTCCATGCCAAACAATTATGATATTATAGTGAGCAACCCACCCTATATACCATTTAATGAAAAAGTAAATATGCAAGTACAAGTAAAAAATTACGAACCCGCACTCGCGTTATTTGTAACTAACGAAGACCCTTTAATTTTTTATAGAATTATTGCAAGATTGGGCAAGCAATGCCTAAACCCCAATGGACAATTATTTTTTGAAATGCATTATGACCAAGGCAAAGCCATCCAATCCTTATTTGACGAAATGGGCTATCACGCAGAATTAAGAAAAGACATGTTTGGTAAAGATCGAATGATTCGCGCAAGCTTAAAACCAAAACAAGGGGTATAATTAACGAGAAGGATCAACGGCAATTACAGGCGTTGCCCCTAATTGCTTTATAATTTGCATGACTCTAATGGTGGTGCCTAAACTTGCAACACTATCTCCATTAATCACCACCGAAGGTTTATCTGTTTCCTTTGCTAAAAATATTTTTAATTGGCTAGCCAATGAATCTATGCTAACAGGCGCAGCACCAATAAATAATTTTTGTTCCTTATCAATGGTCACCACCACTGTTTGTTTGGCCTTGGTATCTGTGGATGACTTAGGATTTGATACTTTAATGACATTTGGATTTGCTAAAGTAGATACAATCAAAAAGAACAATAATAAAATAAATAAAATATCATTCAATGCGCCAGTATGCACTTCAGGGGAATTTCTTAATCTAGATTTTAAATTCATAAGTGATAGATTAAGAATGAGTAGGCTCTTGTAAAATATCTAAAAAATCAGCACTCGCTGTTTCCATTTTATTGGCAGTTTTGTCAATTTGAGTTGTTAAATAGTTATGCCCTACATAAGCAATCAAACCAATAATTAAACCAGTAGCCGACGTGATCATTTTTGTATAAATACCGCCTGCAATGGTATTTAACGTATACTCGCCAGTGGATGCAATACCATAAAATAATTGTACCATGCCTATAATCGTTCCTAAGAACCCAAACATGGGTGCAATTCCTGCCACCAATGATAAAATATTTAAATTTCGCTCCATGGAATACATTTCAAGCTTACCTACATTTTCCATACTCTTTTCTATAGCATCTAATGGCTTACCAATTCTCATGACTCCTTTTTCAATCATCTTCGCTACAGGATTATCTGTATTTTTTGCCAATGTTTTAGCAGCAGCCAAATTACCAGAAATAATATTATCTCGAATTATTAGCATGAATTTAGGATCAATGGTTCCAGCTTTTTTTATTGCAATCATTCGTTCAAAAAAAACATAAATCGCAATCACTAATAAAAGATATAACGGATACATAATGTACCCCCCTTTTTGCAATAAGCTGAATAAGGATATTTTATTTTCGGCAACTTGTAACAAGAATAACATGGCGTTCAATTTATTTTTTAAAGTTAAAAGGTTTTATTTGAAAATGGGTGCATGTGAATAACTATCAATTTGTTAAAATATTTCCACCAAATTAACAAGCACTTCCACCGACTTTTGCATATCAGATACGCCAATCCACTCATGCTTGCTATGTATGGCTTGCATGCCCGTAAATATATTGGGGGCAGGAAGCCCCAAAAAACTTAACCTACTGCCATCCGTACCCCCTCGAATGGGTTCCACAATGGGCAAAATGCCTGCTTTTTTATAAGCAGCTAATGCGTTTTCCACTAAAATGGGATGAAGATCAATAACCTCTCGCATATTTCTATATTGTTCTTTAATCGTATAGGTAATATGGGCTTTTGAAAAATCAGGATTTTGCAATAAGACATGTTCGGCAATCGATTTTAATTTATTGACATGTTCTTTTAGTTTATGCGTGTCATGATCACGAATTAAAAATTCTAATCTTGCTTTTTCTGCACCTCCTGAAATATGATTCGGATGTACAAAGCCTTCCCTTTGTTCTGTATGTTCTGGGCTCAACGCATGCTTAGGTAATGCGGCAATAATTTCACCTGCTATTTTTATGGCATTTTGCATCACCCCTTTGGCTGCACCCGGATGTGCAATAACGCCATGAATATCCATCGTTAAATAATCAGCACTAAAAGTTTCCATTTCAAAACAACCTAATTCACCCCCATCTAAAGTGTATGCATAATCGGCACCTAATTTCTTTAAGTCTAAAAAATCAGTGCCTCTTCCTACTTCTTCATCGGGTGTAAACAATAATTTAATGGTCCCATGTAAAATTTCGGGATGTTGCATTAGGTATTGCGCAAAGGACATAATGATTGCAACACCTGCCTTGTCATCTGCACCTAACAATGTATTTCCAGAGGCAGTTATTATATCCTTGCCGATAAAATTTTTCAAATAAGGATAGGCATCCGTTGAAATTATTTGTGAATGATCATCGGGCAATACCAATGGCTTTCCATTATAATTTTTATGTAAAATAGGCTTCACATCCGTCCCACTACAATCAGGAGCGGTATCCATATGTGCACAAAAACACAACACTGGTTTTTGCGCAGCTGTATTAGAAGGAATTGTTGCCATCACATAGCCGTGTGCATCTAACTCCACATGCATGATGCCCATACCCTTTAATTCTTCCACCAATAGTTTGGCTAAATTAAGTTGCTTGTCCGTTGAAGGGAAACTAGTGCTATCGGGATCACTCTGGGTATCCATTTGAACATAACGCATAAATCGTTCCGCAATAGGTAACTGATCAAATGACATAAATTAATTTTTAAACTATTTTATTTACCAAAATGAAGCTTGAAGATAATTTGAAATAAGCAATAAAAAAAGGCTTTCTGTTCGCATCGCTGAATGAAAACAAGAAAGCCTTTCAAAAAAATATCTTAAGAAATTAAGGCATAATTATTTTAGAAGGCGTATCAATACTTACTAATTCTAAAGCAAAGGTTAAATCCTGTCCTGCCAAAGAATGATTCGCATCTAAAACTACTACTTCCTCTTTCACCTCAACCACGGTTACTTGAAATTGTTGTCCTTGACCATTATTCATCGTCAAAGCCATTCCAATGGTTGGATTTAAATCAGCTGGGAACTGTGATTTAGGGAATTCAACAATCATTTCAGGTTGTTTTGGACCATACGCCTCCGCAAATGGGATTTGTATCGTTTTTTTCTCGCCAACAGTCATTCCAAGCACGCCGCTGTCAAATCCTGGAATCACCATACCTGTGCCTACTTCAAATTCTAAAGGAGCTCTACCTGTTGAGGAATCAAATGTTTCACCACTAGTCAATGTACCGTGATAATGCACTTGAATGGTATCCCCATTTTTTACTTGTTGCATATTGTTTTATTTTTAATAAAGCACCTAGGGTGCAAAGCGCAAAAGTACATAATTATGACAGATAAACTAACTTTGCCCCATGGACAATAAACCAAGGATTGTTTTTATGGGGACCCCGGCATTCGCGGTTGCTTCTTTAAGCGCATTATTGCAAGCAAAAATGAATGTGGTGGGTGTGGTTACTGCGCCGGATAAGCCAGCAGGCAGAGGCATGCAGCTACAACAAAGTGCAGTAAAACAGTTTGCCCTAGCCCATAACATACCTATTTTACAACCTGAAAAATTAAAATCTCCCGAGTTTTTTGAAGCATTAAAACAATGGGAACCGGACCTGCAGGTGGTGGTAGCATTTAGAATGTTACCGGAGCAAATTTGGTCATTTCCCCCAATGGGCACTTTAAATGTGCATGGCTCATTATTGCCACAATACCGGGGTGCTGCGCCCATCAATTGGGCAATTATTAATGGTGAAAAAGAAACGGGTGTCACCACATTTCAATTACAACACGCCATTGACACGGGCGCCATATTATTACAGGATCGCATCCCTATTGCGCCTAACAATACTGCAGGTGAAATACATGACACCATGATGGAAGTGGGCGCGCAATTATTAGTAAAAACATTGCATGGATTATTTGACAATAGCATTAAAGCAGTACCACAGGAACAAGTAATGGGCAATATTGCACTCCAACATGCACCGAAAATCTTTACCAAGGATTGTGAAATAGATTGGGAAAAGCCATGCATCTCCATACATAATTTAATTAGAGGATTAGCCCCTTTCCCAGGTGCAATTACCAAGATTGATGGGAAGATTGTAAAACTTTTTTTAACACAGTTGATTGAAGGAACTCCCACTGAAGTGGCTGGAAGTTTTGTAACCGATGGAAAAACATATGCAAAAATTGCATGTAAGGATGGATATATTGGACTATCGGATATTCAATGGGAAGGTAAAAGGCGCATGCCAATTATCGATTTCTTAAGAGGTTATCGAAAACCATCCTAAAATCAAGATAAAATAATAGTGGGAAACCTACCTTAACTAATCGTGTTGCAGGTATATTTATTTCAACGCGTTATTAAAATCCTCCAATGTTACAATACCTTGATGTCTCCAGGTTTCTTTACCATTTTTAAAAATGATAAAAGTGGGAAGACCTTCAGAATTCAATGCTTTCATCACATCAATATCATTGCCACCATCCACTGCTAAAAAATAAAAGGGGTTAGTAGGTTGTTTTTTTAATTCCGCTAAAACTGGCAACATTTTTCGACATGGCGGACACCAATCAGCGCCAATATCCACCAAAACAATTTTGTTAGTTGCAATTACTTTTTCGAAATCCGTGGTGCGCATTTGTGGTACATTACCTGCTCCATCCACAGGCAATCCATTCATTTTCCAATTGCTCATACCCCCTTCTAAATTAATTACCTTAAATCCTTTTTCAATTAGAAATGTTTGGGCAGATGCACTTCGACCACCCGCTTGACAATAAATATATATAGGCTGGTTTTTATCCAAATGTTGTGTACGATCTGTAAATTCCTTTTTGTCCATCCAATTCGCTTGCAAAGCATGGGTAATATGACCACCATTAAATTCATTTGCAGTGCGCACATCTAATACTTGAACGCCTGGCATAGCAATAGCTTGTTTAAATGCAGCTGCCGTAATGGTTTCGCCGCTATTTGAATTTGCTGACACCGCCTGATCCCCATTTGAGTTAGCCTGTCCACAACTTATCAAAACAAATCCCATAAAAATAAGGGATACAAATAATTTACATTTCATAAAAATTGAATTCATTAGGTTACTGTAATTTATAAAGCTATTGCCAATAGCCAAAATTACATGATTAATACTATCAAAAAACAAGAAATATTTCAATTTAATTATATACTAGTAATTCAATATTCTCCATTCATTTGGGTAGTAATTATTCACTCTGTTGGGTAATAATTTAGCCCATCCAAGTGCAATTCCTTCATGCTTAATCAAATGCCAACCCACATTTCCATCTAATTGTACATCCGCGCGTCTTAAGTAATTGAGCGCGGTATGCAAATCCACTTCAAGGGTTGCAAAAGGTAAATTGGCCCAATAACTCATTGCCAAAGCATGAGATGGAATAAAGTCCTTCCCTTTCACTGCACCCAAGTCCAAGCCCAACTTTTTTACATATAAATTACTCAAAATGGACAAAATAGAAGCTTCGAATATACTCGGAATTGCAATCATACTATTTTGGTGTGACAAGTATTGATGCGTATCGGGTAATTCAAAATATGACTTCGCAACCACTAATTCATTCTTTGATAAGGGTGTAAATTTAAATGAATCAGCAGTAGTATTGCTATAGCTAGTTGTTTCTTTTTTAAATACAGAAATAAAAAAACCTTCCCCTTTTATTTTGTCAGGATAAAATCTGAATCCTTGACATTGATGTTCGGGACTTTCACAGGAGATAATATTCCAAGATGCAGGCACTGGAATTTTAACATTCACCATTCCTGGTAAATTTGCAATTTGATCCATTATTTTTTCATCTTCTTCAAAGGAATAAGAACAAGTAGAATAAATTAAATAGCCACCTTCTTTTAAAGTGTCCAACGACTCTTCAATGATTCTTTGTTGTCTGAAACTACAATGTTGCACATGATCCAAACTCCATTCTGAAATTGCAGAAATATCTTTACGAAATAAACCACTGCCACTGCAAGGTGCATCAATCATCACTAGATCAAAAAAAGCAGGCAAGGCTTTAAAATGTCCTGGATCATTCTGCGTGACAATCACATTATCAGCGCCCCATTTGGTAATATTTTCCACCAAGATCGCATTGCGCCCTTTAATGGTTTCATTGGCAACGACCAATCCATCACTAAACCAGTTTGCTAACAACGTACTTTTTCCACCGGGCGCAGCACATAAATCAAGTACCAAGGATTTGGTATCCAAATTTAAGTGATGCAACAAATGTTGTATAAACATACTACTGGCCTCTTGCACATAATAGGCACCTGCATGCCACAAAGGATCTAACACAAATAGCGGCCGCTCATTTAAATAAAGCCCCTGATCACACCATGACATAGGTGCAGCAGTATTTAAAAAAGGATGGGCTGCTTGACTAAATGGCTTATACTTATTTAACCTAACCGATGTGATTTGTTCTCCTTGGGCATGTACTTGCGCAAAAGCGTTTTTATCAAACCCAGGCAAGCCTGCTAGTGAATCTAAAAATGGTGTAGGTAACAAGTATTTATATTTAAAATTAATATCTAATGGTAAAATGTTGCTTTTGTTTATTTTCTTTCCTAAAAAAAGCAATGCCTATGTAAAATAAATCTATCGTTAAAGTTACTTCCTCCTGCTTTTTAATTTCGTCCCAAGCTTTTTCCATTTCACTACTCCAATAAATATCATCAAAAATTAAAATAGACTGTTCATTCACTTTACTTAATAAAAGTTTAAAATACTCCATGGTAGGCGCATAGCGATGATTACCATCAATATACACCATACCGATATGCGGGATTGAATGTAAATATTCAGGAAGGCATGTCGAAAAATCGCCTTCGACAATTTGTATATTTTTCAAATGCAATAAATCAAAAGTGTTTTGGGCTTCTTGCGCTATTGCAGGGGCTCCTTCCATGGTGACCAAAGTCTGATTCGGCATGGACATGGCTAAATAACTTGATGTAATGCCAAAGCAAGTACCCATTTCTAAAATATTATCGGGATTGAAATAAACACCCATCCGATATAATAACCGACTTATCTTTTTTTGTTTGAGCGCCGACTTCGCAATACTGCTAATTGATCTTTTTTTTAATTCAGATGTTCTAGAACCCGCACCCCGATCTAGCACTTCAATCACGCTAGTATTCGACTCCAAAGAATTTCGTCGCGCCTCTATTTCAAACGAATTATCAGGTGCATTGGTTTTATTTAAAACTTTTCTAATAAAATCGTAAACAAAAGGAGAATGTATACCATGCCCCTTGCCGTTGGAGGCGGTTAAATAGTATTTAATAAATTTAAAAGCGAGTTGGACGTTTGAATGCATATTTTATTTTCTTTGCCAACATTCAATATCGAATGAATAAGAATGCTTTTCATCACTATTGTAAAAAGTGGAATCCGTCTTAACCCAATCCTCATTTAAAGTTGGGAAAAAAGCATCTCCTTCAATGGTAGTATGCACCCTAGTCAGCATAATGGTGTGTGCTAACGGCAAAGCAAGTTCATAAATTTGACCGCCCCCAATAACCATTAACTGTTTGTAGTCCTGTTTTGCAGCTAAATTCAAAGCATCCTGCAAAGAATGAACCAATGTAGCACCATTGGTTTTAATATTTTTTTGATTCGATAAAATTAAATTTAAGCGTCCAGGCAGTACCTTATTCCCCAAGGATTCAAAAGTTTTTCTTCCCATAAGTATGGGTAAACCCCAGGTGGTATTTTTAAAGAAACGCATATCCTTAGGCAAGTGCCACAGCAATTGATTATCCTTTCCAATCACATTATTGTCAGAAGCAGCAACGACTAAGGTAATATTCATAATACTAAATTTTATACCGCTACAGGTGCTTTAATAGAAGGATGTGATTGGTAATCTTCCAAAGTAAAATCGCTAAATTCAAAACTGAAAATATCTTTCACAGCTGGATTTATTTTCATAGTAGGTAATGGGAAAGTGGTTCTGGACAATTGCAATTGCGCTTGCTCCACATGATTGTTATACAAATGAACATCGCCAAAACTATGCACAAAATCGCCATATTGTAGATCGCATACTTGCGCAACCATCATCGTTAATAATGCATAGGAAGCTATATTAAAAGGCACGCCTAAAAAAACATCCGCACTTCGTTGGTATAATTGACAACTTAATTTTCCATTCGCCACATAAAACTGAAACATATTGTGACAAGGCATCAAAGCCATCTTTGATAAATCACCCACATTCCAAGCGCTTACAATTAATCGTCTGCTATCGGGTGTCGTTTTAATTTGATGAATTAAATCTTTAATTTGATCAACAACAACACCATTCGCCCCTTCCCAACTGCGCCATTGTTTTCCATATACCGGACCCAGGTCGCCATTTTCATTCGCCCACTCATCCCATATACGAACGCCGTTGTCTTTTAAATATTTAATATTAGTATCTCCTTTTAAAAACCATAACAACTCATAGATGATACTTTTAAGATGTAACTTTTTGGTAGTGACCAAAGGGAAGCCTTTGGAAAGATCAAATCGCATTTGATATCCAAAACAACTTTTGGTTCCCGTACCCGTTCGATCGGTTTTCGGAGTCCCTTCGTCAATAATATGTTGTAATAAATTGAGGTATTGTTGCATAGTGCAATTTACAACCAATACCCATTATGTAGAAATCATTTTTTTGCCTTTCTTCTGGCCAATTCCTTTCTGATTAACAACAATTCACGGTTAGTTTGACCATTTACACTGGAGTTTTCCTGTGCACGACGCATCAAATAAGGAATCACGTCCTGTATAGGTCCAAAGGGCAAATACTTACTAACATTGTAATTTTCCAAAGCCATATTAAAGCTGATGTGGTCACTCATTCCAAACAATTGTGAAAAGTGCACTTTAGGGTCATTATTCGACATGCCTAATTCTTGCATTTTGTTAGCAATAATTAAATTGCTATGTTCATTATGTGAAGCTAAAATCAAGGAAATATTTGCTTTGTTTTGAATACAATATAACGCTGCAGCATCAAAATCGATATCTGTGGCATTTTTATCATCATGAATAGGCGAAGGATAATTCATTGCTAAAGCGCGTTCTCTTTCTTTTTCCATATAGGCACCTCGCACTAATTTCGCACCTAATAAAAAATTGCCTTCCACTGCAAGCTGATGTGAAATTTTTAAAAAATGCAAACGATCGTGTCGATATAATTGATAGGTATTATACACCACTACTTTTTCTTTGTTATACACACCCATTAATTCTATGGCTAATCGATCAATCGGATCCTGAATCCAAGTTTCTTCCGCATCTATTAAAATGCCAATTCCTTTTTCATTAGCAACATCACAAATTGCATACATTCTTTCTCTAACCCTATCCCACTCGGCAGTTTGACTTTCACTATCATGAATACCACTGCGCAATCTTGGTGCTTCATTCAAAGTTTCTAATAAATTCATACTGGCCAATCCCGTTAATTTCACACTAACAAAAGGCACATTTTTTTCAGTGGCAGCAAATTCAACTGCTTCAATAATTTTTTCTGTAACTGCATCAAAATTTTCTTCCCCCTCTTTTGCCTCTACCCCATAATCCAATATCACTTGAACGCCATAGGATCCCAATTGCTTGGTGACTCTTGCGGAATCTTCTAAGGTTTCGCCCCCAACAAATTGTTTAAAAATAGTACTTCGAATTAACCCATTAATAGGCAATCCCGACTTCATTAAAAATGGAGTCACATTCGTTGCTATAGATACAACTAATGGGCTTTGAATTACAGTAAATAAAAATCGGGCTTTACGTAAATCGGCATTTGACTTATAGGCAAATGCATGTTGGGTATTTTCTAAAGATAGGTTCATGCTAACGTTCATTCGTACTGCAAATATCGGTTGTTCTGCTTATACGACAAAAGAATAAATAAGCTAAATTGCTTGATGATTAAAGGGTTGTAAAACCATTTCACTCACCACGCCAGAACTAGGCTGTTGGCACAAAAACCAAATGGATTTTGCAGCCTCCTCGGCTTGTATCATTTTATCTCTTTGTACTCTTAAATCAATATTATCCCAAAAAGGTGAATCTACACCGCCAAGATACACTTGTGTAATTCTTATTTCAGTTCTTTTCAATTCCTCTCTGATAGATTGCATCATGCCAACCAATGCATATTTACTTGCGCAATAGGCTGCAGCCCCGGACATAGGTATTTTACCTAAAATTCCAGGAATATTGATAATAAGCCCCTTTTTAACCTCTATCATTTTAGGCAAAATTGCCTTTACTATTTCAAAGGTGCTCAATACATTCACTTGGTAGGACAATTGCATATCTGATACCTGTAATTGGTTCAATGGTTTAATAATGCCAATTCCCGCAGCATTAATGTATATATCGAATGCCTCATTTTCAATTTTTTTTACAAAGTTTTGAACTGAGTCGGAATTGGACAAATCCACTTCCAATATTTGTGATGCCGGCAATTGATTTGATTCTGCTATTAAATTTAATTTTGCTAACTGACGCCCAGCAATCCACACTTGTGCACCACTGTTATATATTAACTTTACTAAATGGGCTCCAATTCCTCCTGTTGCACCCACAATGAGTACTTTTTTATTTTTTAAACTATCCATATGATTGATTCAATTTTTAAAATAACAAAGCAGTAGTCAAATTGTTTAAATAAACAATGTAAATTTACCTGCAACTCAAAAAATAGTTACTTGAAAATTGTAGCCACCCATATTTATCAGTTTAAAATTCCAATGTTCCCTTTTACCATAGCTACAGGGACCATGCATTACGCACAAAATATACTCATTCAAATAACCACCGATGAAGGGATTACCGGTTATGGTGAGTGTTCGGCCTTTCCTATGATTGTGGGCGAAACACAGCAAAGCTGCTATCTATTGGCCAAGGATTTTGCTAGTTATTGGAAAGGTAAAAATCCATTAGCAATTACCGAACGACTCAGCGAACTAGATTTAATTATTGCTGGAAACTATACCGCCAAAAGCGCATTTGATATGGCATTGTATGACATTGCTGCAAAGCATGCCAACCAACCACTGTATGCTTTTTTGGGAGGGCAACAAAAATCCATTGAATCTGATTTAACCATCGGCATTGACACTCCTCAAAATATGGCAGGACAGGCCATTGATTTTGTCGCCAAAGGCGTGCGCATTATTAAAGTAAAGCTTGGCAAACACCCTACAGAAGATGTGGAAAGGATTAAGGCAATAAGAACAGCTATTGGAGATGAAATTATTTTACGTATTGATGCGAATCAAGGCTGGTCATCCGATGACGCATTAGGCGTATTAACAAATTTATCAAAATATACTATTGAATTTTGCGAACAACCGATGCATAAATACCAGGACGATTTTTTGCCTGCATTATGCAAAGCTTCTCCCATAAAAATAATGGCCGACGAATCTGTATTTACGCACCATGATGCGCGTAAGTTGATTGCGCAAAAAGCATGCGATTCAATCAATATTAAATTTTCAAAAAGTGGCGGCATTCAAGAAGCCATAAAAATTCATGACCTTGCCAAACAA
>JBIIRW010000032.1:0-17257 GCA_044341385.1 Sediminibacterium sp.
TCGTTTCCCCATTGGGGCCGAATCCTTCAGTTTGCTTCATGCTTCCATACCTACTTGCCATTCCTGCTGCCAAAATCACTAATGTGGGTGCACTCATTGTTTGTATTTTTTAATCGTATTTTTACTTGATGTTAAAAGCAGCGCAAAAATAACTGATTTTATATTAATAGAGAAAATTTGAACGAAAACATTAACATACAAGCCGTTCCTAGCTTTTGTTTAAATGACATGCAATTAGCTGTATTAAGATTAGACGAGCTACATCCCATTGTAAGTGGCAATAAATGGTTTAAACTTAAATATTATTTACAACAAGCACAGGAACAAAATGCGGATAGGATTGCCAGTTTTGGAGGCCCTTATTCCAATCACTTGGTCGCACTCGCCTTTGCTGCAAAAAAATATAATATACAAAGCGTAGGCTATGTTAGATCCAATGAAGACGAACCCATCACCCCCACCTTGCAGGAAGCGAAGCAATATGGCATGCATTTAAATTTTTTAGGTAGAAATAATTTTCAATTTTTGAAAACCGAATTACTTAAAAATAATGATGAAAACAATACCTACTTTGTTGACGAAGGCGGATATGGCAACCTAGGCGCAAAAGGCGCTGCCACTATTTTATCCAATACGTTAACCAATAACTACAGCCATATTGTATGCGCAGTGGGAACTGGCACCATGATGGCTGGTTTAATTAACGCCGCAAATCCACACCAGCATGTGATTGGTATACCAGTGTTAAAAAATGAAGCTACTATTCGCAATGAAATAGAACAACTAATAACAAATACAGAAACACCATTTACATTGCTACACGATTTTCACTTAGGCGGTTATGCAAAAACGAATCAAGCACAATTTGATTTTATGAATCAACTATGGACAACGGAAAAAATACCCACCGATATAGTATATACTAGCAAATTATTTATGGCAGTAAAAAGTTTAGTAGCCAATAATTACTTTTCACCAACTGCTAAAATTTTAATGATTCATAGTGGCGGCTTACAAGGGAATAGATCATTGCCTGCTGGAACCTTACTGTTTTAATGCGCGTTAAATCAACAGCCTACGTATAATATAATTGGGATTACAAAAATCTAGTTTAAAATTTGCAACTAAGAAGTAACTAAATCGCAGTCGAATACTTTTTCGAAATGAAATTTAATTTTTTGCTTCACTTCATTATAATCCACTTTCCTACCTAATTCTTTTTCTAATGAGGTGACTGCCTTACCTTGAATACCACAGGGTACAATGTATTCAAAATGCGATAAGTCCGTATTAACATTTAACGCAAAACCATGCATCGTAATCCAACGACTACATTTAATACCCATGGCACAAATTTTTCTTGCCATAAAAGGATCTTCCGGCGAAAGCCATACGCCTGTTTCGCCTGCACTTCTATCTCCCTTTAGTCCATATTCAGCGAGCACTTTGATAATTACCTCCTCTAAACTGCGCAAATACCAACCTAAATCGGTTGTAAACTTATCTAAATCTAATATCGGATACCCCACTACCTGTTGCAAACCATGATAAGTGATATCACCCCCACGATTGATATGATAAAATTCGATGCCTAGATTTTGTAATTGCTCCTCGGAAACCAATACATGCTCCCTTTTGCCGCTTTTACCTAATGTAAATACTGGCGGATGCTCCACCATTAACAAACGATGTTCCGTATTCGCTTGATTGGCTGGCAGATCCTTTGCCCGATGAATTGATTTAATTTGGGTGTTTTTTAATAACAACTCCTCCTGATAATCCCAGGTTGGTTTATAGGATTTTACCCCTAAATCTTCAAAAAACACTTTTTGACGCATAAGACAAAGTTACAAACTAAGCCGCAATATCCTACTTTTGCATCATGTCAGAAGAAATAGAAATAGTTGGTGAGGAACAAAATGAATCCATTTACGAAAAACTCGTATTTAATATTGACAAGGGTCAGGAGCCAACGCGTATTGACAAATGGCTGCAAAGTCATATTGAAGGAATCACGCGTAATAAAATACAAAATGGTATTGAGGGTGGCTTTTTAACCGTGAATGGCAAAGTAGTCAAAAGCAATTACAAAACAAGGCCAGGCGACGAGGTGGTGTATATGAGTTATATTAATCCTGATTATACCGAGCTAAAGCCGGAAGCCATGGATTTGAATATTGTGTATGAAGATGAAGCAGTCATGGTCATCAACAAACCTGCAAATATGGTGGTACACCCTGGTATTGGAAACTATACCGGTACTTTATTGAATGGCGTGGCACATCACTTACTTTCAAAGAATCCAACTTTAAGCGAAGATGTTTTGCCTCGATTTGGTTTGGTTCACCGTATTGATAAAAATACGACAGGGCTTATTGTTCTTGCCAAAACACCAGAAGCTGCCTCACATTTAGCGAAACAATTTTTCAACCATACGGTGGAACGAAAATATATGGCCTTGGTTTGGGGTAATGTTGCTTCCGAAGAGGGAACCATTGAGGCGCACATCGCTAGACACAAACAAAATAGAAAAATGTTTGACGCTTATCCTGAAGGTGAAATAGGCAAACATGCCATTACGCATTATAAGTTATTAGAAAGCTATAATTATGTTTCATTGGTATCTTGTATTTTAGAAACTGGAAGAACCCATCAGATTAGGGTGCACATGAGACATATTGGTCATACTTTATTCAATGATTGGGAATATGGTGGAGATAAAATATTAAAAGGTACCATTTATACCAAGTACAAGCAGTTTGTTGATAATTGCTTCGAGATTTGTCCTAGATGCGCATTACACGCTGCAACACTAGGCTTTATTCACCCTACGACTAACGAAAAAATTGTTTTCGAAAGCGAATTACCTTCCGATATGCAAGGGGTAATTGAAAAATGGAAAAATTATAAAGCAGCAGCACATCAATAGTTCTATTTTATAAAATTATTTAAGTACGGGGCATCGAAATAAAAAAAGTCCTTCCCTATTCAGGAAGGACTTTTTTATGAAATTTATTTTTTCAATAAATTTTAATCAAGCTATTTTTTGTTTTGTGCATTTTGCATTGGTGACAACCCAATAGATTGACCACGACCAAAGCCTTTCATTTTAAACATTGTGAACTTGGAAGGAGCCAAAACATTTGGCCACTTGTTATTTGACTCATCAATGTCTGCAGTTTCACGCATTGGATCTAATTGAATAGACACTGCTTTTTTATTGGTTATGAAAACACTAGTCACTTTATTTTCATTCTTTCTCCAAATTTGCGCTGATAATTTTTGTGTTTCTTTCGTACCATCTGCAAAAGTAAATTCTACTATGATTGGCATCACCAATCCGCCTTTGTTCAAGAAAGTAATTTCATATAAATTAACATCCGAATATTTTGCCTTCTCTGCATCAGTCAAAGCTTCTGGTGCACCAAAATTCATTGCAGGTTGTTTTGTTGCTGTATCATAAGGCTCGATTCCACGATCGTATCTCCAATAGAAATCACGAAGTGTCGTATCTGAATCTGTTAAAAACACAATTGACTTGTCCGCCCTATTTCTTACCTTAGAAATGTCATCAAATTCTGGCACCTGTGGCTTATCCATTCCTCTTGCACCACCCATTCCACCACGACCAGCACGCATCATACCACCACCCATTGCGGCAGGAGCTGCTGCAGTAGCGTCATACACTGCATGTTTTACTGTATCAATCGCTATATCAACTGGATCAATTCCATAAAACCATCCTCTCCAATACCAATCTAAATCAACTGCACTCGCATCTTCCATAGTTCTGAATAAATCAGCGGGTGTTGGATGCTTAAATGCCCATCGACGCGCATATTCCTTAAATGCATAATCAAATAATTCACGACCCATGATTGTTTCTCTCAAAATATTCATTGCTGTTGCTGGCTTAGTATAAGCATTAGGGCCAAATTGAATAATGTTTTCACTATTCGTCATGATTGGTTCTAATTGATCTTTAGGTAAACGCATATAATCCGCAATCGTCCATGCTGGTCCCCCACGAGAAGGGAATTTATTATCATATAATTCCTCTGTCAAATATTCAACGAACGAATTTAATCCCTCATCCATCCATGACCATTGACGCTCATCGCTATTGATGATCATTGGGAAAAAGTTATGTCCAACTTCATGTATAATTACCCCTAACATGCCATTTTTAGCAGACTCCGTATAAGTACCATCCGCACTTGTTCGACCGTAGTTAAAACATATCATAGGATATTCCATACCATTAGATGCTTCAATACTTTGTGCTACAGGATAAGGATAAGCAATACTAAATTTAGAATAGCTTTTAATAGTGTGTGCTACCGCCTTCGTTGAAAACTTACGATATAAACCATACGCCTCTTTTCCATAAGCACTCATACACATTACTTTTTTACCTTCCACATTTGCAGCCATTGCATCCCACACAAACTTACGGCTACTTCCAAATGCAAAGTCACGTACATTTTCCGCATTAAACACCCAAGTTTCATTGGTTGTAGCTTTATTTTTTTCTGCAGCTTTTGCTTCGTCTAAAGTAACCACTTCAACAGGTTCTGTTGCAGTTTGTGCTTTAGTCCATCTTGCCAACTGCGCAGCAGATAAAACAGCAGGATAGTTTTGACCTTGTCCAGTTGCCATTACTACGTGATCACTTGGAACTGTAATTGCTACTTTATAATTACCGAATACCAATGCGAATTCACCACGACCCGTAAACTGATGATTTTGCCATCCTTGGAAATCAGAATACACACATAAACGAGGATACCATTGTGCCATCGTAAATAAATAGTTGCCGTCTTCTGGGAAATATTCAAAACCGCCACGACCAGCAACGGTCATACGATCTGTAATTTTATAACTCCAATTTAATTTAAATGTAAATTTTTGACCAGGCTTTAAAGCAGCAGGTAAATCAATGCGCATCATTGTACCATTGATGGTATATTTTAATTTCGCACCTAATGCATCTGTTAAAGAGGAAATGATATGACCCAAACCATTATCTGATTTTTGTTCCATCATTTTATCAATAGTGGCTGGTGTAACTGCACGACCCATTCTGCTCTCCTCTGGGAAACCACCATTATTTACAGTGCTATGTTCATTCTCGTCTAACTGCAACCATAAATAAGTTAACACATCCGGTGAATTATTAAAATAAGTGACTGTCTCAGCACCTGTTAATAATAATTTTTTTTCATCCAATGTTGCTTTGATATCATAGTCCGCTCTTTGTTGCCAATACTTAGGTCCAGGTGCACCACTCGCTGTACGATATTCGTTAGCGGTTGGCAAAATGGTACCTAACTGTTCAAACTTGTTACCATGATTGGACTTTGGATTGTTACGAATGTCTTGTGCAATTAACACTGTAGCACTTGCAATAATTACCAAACAAGTACTTACTAATTTTTTGAAATTCATCTGTTCAATTTTTAATTAAAAAAAGGGGCAATGCGATCTAACACCATATTTAACGCAAAAAAGCAAGCTATCAAAGATCCAATTCTTAGATATAGCTTTCGATCTGCCTTAAAAAGGTATACGAATATAAACGAAAAAAGTAAAATAATACTAACAATCAATAGCTGTCCTAGCTCAAGGCCCAAATTAAATGAAAAAAGCGGCCCAATAATGCGTTCTTCTTGCCCCAAAAGGCTTTTTAAGTAGTTACTAAAGCCCAATCCATGGATGAGTCCAAAGAATAGGGCCGCAAAGTAGATGAACGGATACTTGGAGGTATAACTAAAATCTTTCACCAAATAATTGGAAATCGCAGTTAATAAAATGGTGATGGGTATTAAAAGCTCAATTAAACTAGCAGGAAAATTAACCCATTGTAAAGTGCTTAAGGCAAGGGTTACAGAATGGCCAATTGTAAAAGAGGTGACTAAACCCAATATCTTTTTCCAATCAATCCAAACATACCTAATCACCAAGGCCAATATAAATAGAATATGATCCGATCCATTAAAATCGATTATATGTCTAAATCCTAATCTGAGGTAAATCAGCAAATCATCCATGAAATGAAAATTTTGTTATGTTAAATTAATCAAGACCTTTGTAAAATACAAATAAACATTATGGCGCTCATCGGATTTACCCCATTTATAACCGCATTCATTGCGCTGATACATCCTTTTTTTGTATCAGTCATTGAAATTAATCATAATGAAAAGGACGCCACTATCGAAATTAGTGTTCGTACTTTTACCAATGACCTTGAAAAAATGATGGGGGCAGAAGCTAAAACTACCATTGATTTATCTCAAGCCAATCAAAAAAATAAAGCAGATGCGTTAATCGCAGCATATATGACCAAACGCTTAAATTTGAATGCGAATGGCGCTAAAGTTAATTTAGAATATATAGGATACGAAATACAAAAGGAAAGCACCTGGTCCTATTTTGAAGTAAAAAATGTGAAACAACTCAGCCAGCTTGCTATTAACTGTGAAATTTTATTTGGGGTGAACGAACAACAAATAAATATTTTTCATGTAAAATCAAAAGGTGTTCGAAAAAGCTACGAGCTTGTATACCCAAAAAAGTCAACACAGTTTAATTTTTAGCTGCTCCATCAAATGGACTGCATCGAACCCCGCTCCCACTTGGAATAAATGAAAGCGACCCCCCAACCAAAAATGATGCCAATGATTGCTCCTGCAATTACATCTACAGGATAATGCACACCAACATATACTTGTGCATAGGAAATGATTCCAGCCCAAACTAAAAATAAATACCGATAATTATTAAAGAGGGGTTGTAAAGTAAAGAATATAAACGTAGCTATTCCAAAATGATTAGCGGCATGAGAGGAAGTAAAACTAAAGGAGGTCAAACAATGATCTACTACTAATTTCACTTTATCTAAAACCAACGGATCTTGACATGGTCTGAGTCGGTGCACAATGGGCTTAAAAAAATTACTACTCACTTGATCCGTTAATGTAACATTGACAATGGCAAGTAGTAACCATTTCCATGTTTTAACTTTTAATTTTCTGATCAAAAAAATTAAAAAAACCACATAAAAAGGAATCCAATTATCAGAAGTTCGAAACCAAAGGAGGCATTTATCTAAAAAAGTATTGGTCCACTGCCCATTTATTCGAAAAAATAGGGCCTGATCCCATTTTATTATACTTTCCATTAAATTTTGCATCATTCCATAAAGATACAAGAATGCAAAAATTTAAAGTAAATTTGCAGAACCTATTTTTATAATATAACCTAAAGTTAATGGCACTTATTAAAAGCATATCTGGATTTAGAGGCACCATTGGAGGCAGGCCCAATGATAACTTAACGCCTATTGATATTGTCAAATTCGCTTCCGCTTACGGGACTTGGCTAAAGCAAAAATCAGCTGGCCCCAAAAAAGTAGTGGTAGGCAGGGATGGCAGAATTAGCGGCAATATGGTTGCTAATTTAGTGGAGCAGAGCCTTATTGCTTTGGGTATTGATGTGATTCAGTTAGGATTAAGCACCACCCCTACCGTTGAAATGTGCGTTGTTTTTGAAAAAGCAGATGGGGGAATTATATTAACTGCCAGCCATAATCCAAAAGAGTGGAATGCATTAAAATTATTAAATCAGAAAGGAGAATTTGTAAATGCAGCAGAAGGTAAAACCATTTTATCCTTAGCCGCGAATGAAGATTTTGATTATGCAGATATAGCTCATATGGGTAAAATTATTCAGAATGATACCAGTTTACAAAAACATATTGACGCCATACTTAATTATCCATTGGTAGATGTTGCCGCGATTAGTACAGCACAATTCTCTATTGTAGTTGATGCTATTAATAGCTCAGGTGCTTTTGCAGTTCCTGCCTTACTTAAAGCAATAGGTGTTACAAATATTAAGGTATTAAATTCCGAAATACATGGAAATTTCGCACACAATCCAGAACCCTTAAAAGAACATTTAACTGAATTATGCAGCACTGTAGTAAACACCAAATCCGATATAGGTATTGCTGTAGACCCAGATGTTGACCGCCTTTGCTTTGTAAGTGAGGATGGCGAGTTATTTGGAGAAGAATATACCTTAGTGGCTATTGCAGATTATATATTGCAACATAAAAAAGGAAGTACTGTAAGTAATTTATCATCTACGCGCGCCTTGCGAGACATTACAGAAAAAAATGGCTGCAACTATTTTGCCAGTGCTGTTGGCGAAGTAAACGTGGTTGAAAAAATGAAACAAGAAAATGCTGTGATTGGAGGAGAAGGAAACGGTGGTATCATTGTTCCAGATTTGCATTATGGAAGGGATGCTTTAATTGGTATCGCATTATTTTTAACGCATTTGGCAAAATTAAAACTAAGCGCGGCTGTATTAAAAGCGAGTTTGCCAGCTTACTATATGAGCAAGAAAAAAATGGAATTAGACGCTTCTATTTCATTAGAAAAAATATACGCGGGTTTAGAAAAAAAATTTTCCACTTACGCTATTAATAAAATAGATGGTATGAAAATTGACTTTGAAAACAAATGGGTGCATTTAAGACCCAGTAATACAGAACCCATTATTCGTATTTATACGGAAGCCCCCACACAATTGGAAGCGGACGATTTAGCCGATAATATTATTTCAATAATTCATAGCATTTAGTAATTTTAACGGGTATGGAAAGAATCTACTTTGACAATGCTGCTACAACACCCATCGACACAGATGTGCTGGAAGCAATGTTGCCCTTTTTTAAGGAACAATTTGGAAACCCCTCTTCCATATACAGCTATGGCCGCGAAACACGCATGGCTATTGAAAAAGCCAGAAAATCAATAGCAGCTATATTAGGTGCGAAACCTTCAGAAATATTTTTTACCAGCGGTGGCACCGAAAGCACCAATACTGTTTTGCATGCAGCGGTCACCGATTTGGGTTGCAAGCATATCATCAGCTCACCTATTGAGCATCATGCGACGCTTCATACAGTTGAATATTTGGCAAAAGCACACCAAATAAAATTATCTTATGTAGCTATTTTACCCAATGGTCATATAGATTTTAATCAATTAGAAGAATTATTAAACAATAGTTCCGAAAAAACTATTGTTACCATCATGCACGCTAACAATGAAATTGGCAATTGTATCAGTTTATATGAGGTGGGTGCACTTTGCAAAAAACACAATGCCTACTTCCATAGCGATACGGTTCAAACCGTAGGACATTTTAATTTTGATTTAAAAAATATACCAGTTGATTTTATCACTGCTGCAGGGCACAAATTTCACGGTCCAAAAGGTACAGGTATATTATATATCAATGAAAATATCAAAATCAATCCGTTTCTACACGGCGGTGCACAAGAAAGAAATATGCGTGCTGGAACCGAAAATGTTTATGGCATCGTTGGTTTTGCAAAGGCATTAGAATTGTCAAATCAAAACCATGATATTGATAAGGAATATATTTCAGGATTAAAAAAATACATGTACGATTCTCTAGTGAGTAATATCCCATCGGTTAGCTTTAACGGAGATACTTTTGGAGATAGTTTATATACTTTACTAAGCGTAAACTTTCCTAAGAATCAAAAAACGGAAATGCTCCTTTTTAATTTAGACATTCAACATATTTGCGCAAGTGGTGGTAGTGCTTGCTCAAGTGGTGCGCAACAAGGCTCTCATGTTATTGCCGCACTCCATAAAACATCAGATATCGTTACCGTTCGCTTTTCATTTTCTAAATATAATACGACCCAGGAAATTGACACGGTCGTAGCAACGCTGACCACCTTATTGTAATTCGAATTATCGCCTAAAATAATAAGCCCTCTTTTGCTTCTTGCAAAAGAGGGCTTATCGTATAAGAATTATTCTAATTTATTTCTTTGCTACCGTGAAATCTTTTTCCATTTTACTAACCGCTTCAATTAGTTGACCACAGGTTAAGATATCTTGTACAAAGGCAATTTGTTTATTGGCTAAATTATTAGGTTTATTTTGGTATGCATTTTCAGCTTCAACAAAAAATTGATCATCACTCATCGCTTCCCCTAATGATTTATAATAAGCAACTGCTTGTTTTAAATCCTTTAGTAAAGAGACGCTCACCTTTTTTGCTAATTTTAATTCTCCTGAAGCATAACATGCTTGTAAAAATAAATAAGAAAAATAATTGTGTTGATTGCCTCTATTAGAGGTCATTCCATAAGGGAAGTTTTTTTCATTGGTTTCGGCATCTATTTTTCTAAGCAGTTGCTGTGCACTATCTCGCTTGCCTTCAACAGCTAAAGCTTGCGCTACTTGCGAGAATGCCAAACGCATTGAATTTAAGTGGCGTCTGTTTTCTTCGTCAAAATATACATTTGGATTTTTTGCATTACCAAATGAAAATTTAGTCATCATATTTTTATATGCAACGTCTGCATCAATGGTTTGATTAAGTACAGGGACCAACTGATAAGATAAGCCTGTTTGACGTACATATTTATCTAAACCTAATTCCTTTAACTCCTGAGTTGAAGTGAAGCAAATTGGTCGCTTAAAATCACTTGTAGCGATGATTGCATACATCGCTAATTCATTTTTCAATAAATATTGACGATTTGGATTAAAATCAATTAGCAATTCATCAACCATGGTATCGGTGGGCTTTGCAATACCTGATGCCAAAGCATTTGCCTTATTCACGCTCACTTTAAATTTATGCGTAGGAAATATATTAACAGGCCCATCTGTAGTAGATGCCATATACTTACCAGTAGGATCCCCTACTACATATCTTAATACGGAATCTAAATTATGGTATCTTGTTTCTCCATATTCAGGCAAAGCATTATAATATGCCACGTTTAATTTATTTCCTGATACTTGTTCTTCAGAAAAAATTACATCAAATTTAGCACTTTGATTCACTTTATATCTAAGCTCTCGCATATACCAATCAGAGCCTAATAAACTATTCACGACCACACGTACATCAGGACGAATTCCTTCCACCTCCTGCGCATACCATAAAGGGTAAGTATCATTATCGCCAAAGGAAAATAAAATTGCATTCGGAGGACAACTTTCTAAATAGTTACGTGCCAAATCACGAGGCAATAATTTTTGACTACGATCATGGTCATCCCATTCTTGCTGTGCCATTAAAGCTGGCACCGCTAACAAACAAACCACAGTAGCAATGATGCTCGCCGTTTTTTGATTCACCACCTTCGTTAACCATTGTATTACCTGCAAAACGCCCAACCCAATCCATATGGCAAAAGCATAAAACGATCCCACATAAGCATAGTCCCTTTCACGGGGTTGCAAACTCACTTGATTTAAGTAAAGTACAATGGCCAATCCAGTAAAGAAAAACAATAAGCCTGTTACAATAAAATCTTTTTTGTTTTGTTGGTATTGAAATAGAAATCCAAACAAGCCTAAAAAGAAAGGCAACATAAACAAGCTATTGTGTGCTTTATTATTATTTTTAATCGTATCCGGTAATTTAGATTGATCTCCAAAAAAGAAATTATCAATGAAGGAAATACCCGTACTAAAATTACCATCCCTCACATTTCCAAAACCTTGTAAATCATTTTGCTTACCTGCAAAATTCCAAAGGAAATAGCGCAAATACATAAAACCAAATTGATAATTCGTAAAGTATTTAATATTATCTCTTAAAGTTGGTGCTTCACCATCTACTACTCCTGCAAATGCCTTATAGCTATCCATTTGACCACGATCATTTTCGCCATCCCACATTCTTGGAAATAAATGCGCTGATGGAGCTGAAGACCAATCACGCTTATAACTTTTACCAGCCAATTCATAATTCGTGGGGGCTTTCACATACTGATCTCCACTTTCTTCATTATCCACCTTGTCCACATAGTCTGGTCCAAATAAAATTGGCCAATCGCCATATTGCTCTCTTCCCAAATAGCCAACTAAGGTTACAGGATTATCTACATTATACATATCCACAGAAGGATCTGCATTTGAACGAATCATAGTGGTGATATAGGTGGTATAACCCAATAACATAAATATCATTGACCAAACACCTAATTTTAAAAAGTATAGCCCTTTTTTATTTGCATAATAAATGCACCATGTTAAAATTGCTGCCAATAAAACAAAGAAGAAAATAAAACCACTAAAAAATGGCAATCCCATGGAGTTGACAAAGTTTACGTCAAATGCCCCAGCCCATTTAATTGTGAATTGTATAAGCACCACTTGAATAAAACCTGTGATCACTACGCCCACTAAAAACGCAAACAACCCACCAGTGATGGTAGGTTTATATTGTCTAAAATAATACACCATCACAATCGCCGGAATGGTTAATATATTTAATAAGTGAACCCCAATGGATAAACCCATCATGTAAAAAATAAAGATGATCCATTTATCTGCACCAGGCTCATCCGCTTTGTGTTCCCATTTTAATATTGCCCAAAAAACTAAAGCAGTAAAGAACGAACTTAACGCATACACTTCCCCTTCAACAGCACTATACCAGAATGAATCGCTAAAAGTATATGCCAAAGCGCCAACAATACCCGCTCCCATAATGGCTAAAATTTGGTAGCCTTCTGGTTCAGTGCCTGTTTGCTTAACCACAATACGTTTTGCAAAATGGGTAATGGTCCAAAACAAAAATAAGATGGTAAATCCACTAGCCAATGCACTCATGGTATTTACTGCCTTTGCTGCAGTTAATGGATTATCGCCAAACAAAATTATAAATACCCTGCCTAACAATACAAACATGGGGGCCCCTGGCGGATGTGGGATTTGTAATTTATACGCACTACTGATAAACTCACCACAATCCCAAAAACTGCTTGCAGGTTCTGAGGTCATAATATATACGGTACATGCAATTAAAGTAACCAACCAGCCCGTCCAATTATTAATTTTTTTGAAGTCCATTTTTGACCATTTTAGTAGTTGCAAACTTAATTGAATCTAGCCAAAATTGGAAATTAATACCCGGTTTAAGTATATTTTAAGATTTTAAGGTTCCCCCAAGGTTTTTTACCTTTGTTGCCCATGAGCAAACAACAAACGGTCGCATTTCACACTTTAGGCTGCAAACTGAATTTTTCAGAAACCTCCACATTGTCGAGACAATTGGAACAAAATGGTTTTGAAAAGAAGGATTTTGGGGATAAAGCTGATGTGTATGTCATAAATACTTGCTCGGTTACTGAAAATGCAGATAAGGAATGTCGCCAACTGGTGCGTCGGATCCAACGCAGATCTCCTGAAAGCTTTGTGGTTATCACAGGTTGTTATGCACAATTAAAACCTCAGGAAATAGCCTCCATTCCGGGGGTTGATTTAGTATTGGGTGCTGCAGAAAAATTTAACTTAATTAAACACCTCGCAAATTTAACAAAGGGCGATGCCGCAAAAATTTGTAGCTGCGAAATTGATGACGTTTCCGACTTTCACAGTTCATTTTCAGTGAATGATCGCACGCGTACCTTTTTAAAGGTTCAAGACGGCTGTGATTATAGTTGCACCTTTTGCACCATCCCACTAGCCCGTGGGAAAAGCCGAAGTAATAGTATTGAAAATGTAGTGCAACAGGCAAATGAATTAGCAAGTAATAATGTGAAGGAAATTGTTTTAACCGGTATTAATTTGGGTGACTTTGGGAAAGGCCAAACTGGTGGCAAAAAACACGATGAAAGTTTTTTTGATTTAGTAAAAGCACTGGACCAACAAACCAATATTCCGAGATATCGCATTTCCTCCATTGAACCCAATTTAATCACGAATGAAATAATTGATTGGGTGGCAAATAGCGATCAGTTCATGCCGCATTTTCATATTCCTTTACAAAGCGGATCAGATGGGGTATTAAAATTAATGCAGCGCAGATATACTAGAGATTTGTATCTAGAGCGCGTGCAACATATCAAAAAAATAATGCCGCATGCATGTATTGGCGTTGACGTAATAGTTGGATCCCCAGGGGAAACAGAAGATTATTTCAAAGAAAGTTTGGATTTTATCCATGCACTTGATATTTCCTATTTGCATGTATTTACTTACTCCGAACGCGCTGCCACCAAGGCTTTGACCATTAAGCCGGTCGTCCCTATTCCCGTTAGACAGGAGCGCAATAAAATTTTAAGGAATTTATCCTACCAAAAATTACAATATTTTACTGCACAGCATTTGGGGGAAACTAGAAAAGTTTTATTTGAGTCACCAAAAGCTACAAAAGAAATTCCAAGCCAATTAATGCTTGAAGGATATACCGATAATTATATTCGTATTGAAACTCCTTATCGGGAAGAATGGAGCAATCAATTAGTCGACTGGACTTTGTCTTAACTTGACATAAATTAACCTACGCAATAAAAGAGCATTTGTTAAACAACTGAAATCTCAGCTAATTTAAATTCCACCATCATCATCATATTAATGCTTTGCAATTGCACAAACACCGTTTTTTTACCTGATCGTATCACTTCCCCTTTTTGGCCCATAAATAAGCCCTGATTAATTGAAACTTTAGTTTGCGCAGGCAAATTAGTCATATTCACCACTTGAATTGATGCATTTGCCAATCCTAAATATTTTCTGATGGTTTCAATCTCATTGTCCCTTATGATAGCTGGCTTTTTTTCAAAATATAAAAAATTCACTACGCCAATGGTGCCTAATACTTTACTATGTTCTTCCTTATCTATTTTGACAAAAACGTAAGATCTAAATAAAGGCTCTTCAATGATTTTTTTTCGATCCGACCATTGTCTTTCTTTTTTTTGAACAGGACACCAGCTTTCTATACTTGCATTTAACAACAAACCTTCCACCTTTTTCTCCCATTTTGACTTAGTATAAATTACATGCCATCTTTTCACTTTATCCAATGCTTCCACTTTCATAATTCCCTTTTATATTAATTCGTTTTTTTCGCTACCCAATTTTGTCCAGAAAATTCACCCAACAATTTACTTGCTTCATTGATCTGCGCATCCTTAGCAATGACTTTTAACCATGCTTGATAACGATCCTGTTTGGTTTTATCCGGATTATTATAAAACTTGTTGTAATCCGCTTTAAGCGCAATTACCTGCATGCTATCTTTCAATTTTAAGCGATTATCATTTTGGATCATGGTGCTTTGTAATTGCTTACGGAAAGCAATATACTTGTCCAATTTCAAGTGTACAGGGCGATCCATCTGCGTTGAAACCCATGCAAGCGTCTTTTTGAACGCAATCATGGAGGTATCTTTTGCAATTTTATCATTTACTTTTGCTGCAATTGCTGCAATCGGTGCATTATTAGGCCAAACTTGGAATTTGGCGCGCTCCATTTCATCCCAAGGCAAGGAAGATTCATTGTCTTTTTCACGATACTTTAAAAACTCATATTCATCAGGTAATATTACATCTGGCACTACCCCTTTGCGCTGTGTTGAACTACCAGTCACTCTATAAAATTTTTGAAAGGTTAATTTAACTGCACCATATTCTGTTTGAATACCCAGATCATCTAAAGGTTTTCCAAAAGGAACATTTCTTTGAACCGTACCCTTTCCATAGGTGGAAGTGCTTCCCATAATAATACCACGCTTATAATCTTGTATCGCTCCTGCGAAAATTTCACTTGCAGATGCGCTAAATTCATTCACCATCACCACTAATGGCCCATTATAAATACTACCTGGAACTTCGTCCGATAAGGTTTGCGACCTGCCTTCTTTGTTTCTAATTTGAACCATGGGTCCTTGATCAATAAATAAGCCTGCCATTTGCACTACTTCATATAATGACCCACCCCCATTGTATCTAACATCAATCGTAATTCCTTTTACATTTTCCGCCTTCAGTTTTTCAACTTCCTTCGCCACATCTCTTGCACATCTTGCACCGTCTTCGCGTTCAAAATCGGCATAAAAATCAGGCAATAAAATATACCCGTATTTATCAGCCCCCTTTTGAATAATTGCACTGCGCGCAAAACCCTCATCTAACACAATTTTTTCACGTTTTAACGCGACTACTTTATAGGATCCATCAGGTTTACGAACAGTTAATCGAACTTCGGTACCCAAATTTCCCCGAATTAATTTTACAGCATCTGTGGTTTCATAACCAGTAACATCTACGGGCTCTTCTGCACCCTGTGCTACTTTTACAATTACATCATTTACCACCAGTTGCCCTGACTTCCATGCTGCACCACCCGGTTGAATACTCGCAATTTTTATGCCATTGTCATCCTGGGTTAATTGTGCACCAATACCATAAAAAGTACCACTCATTTGTTCAGTAAATGAACGCTTTTCAACAGGCGCCATATAGTCGGTATGCGGATCCATTAAACCAGTAATTGTGTTTAAAAAAAGTTCGAACCTTTTTTCTTTGTCAAATGTTTTTTCTAAACGCTCAAATCTTTTTAAATATTCTTTTTTTACGGAAGCACGTGCTTCTCTTTCCAAAGTGGAGTCAGCCTTAACAACAAATTTTTCTTTTGTTTTATTTTTTTCACGCTCCTCAGTTAAATTGACAAACCTATCTAATGTTTTATACTTTAATATTTGATGCCAATATGTATATCTTTCATTATCATTCACAGGTGCTAGTTTCACATCCACATCTAATAATACAGAATCATCAATTGAAAAATCAAATGGTGATTCTATAATAGTTTCGAAAACCTTACGTGCTTCAATCACTCTCTTTTCATAAATTACGCTTGTCGCGGGTTGAAACAAAATAGGCGCTCCATGAATTTCATCATCTAATTTTGTTTCATGTACACGAAGTGCATAAATATCGGATTTTAAGAAGATATTTTTCTCCGGATCTAAGGCTTTCAAATATTCCTTAAATACATCTTTAGAAAAATCATCATCAATTTTTCGCGGACTATAGTGCTCCGTTTCTAACAAATGCCCAATGGTGGAAAGTAATTTACGATGACGGATTTCAGGTGATTCCCCGTTTTGTTTTTCCGTTGTTTTAAACGCAAAAAAAACTGCACCAATAATGATTACTGTTGTGAATACCTTCCACTTATTTTGCTTAATATATGTCATAATGTTTCGCATGTATATTTTCAAAAATAGCGCAAAATGAGTTTGAAAGTGTTTAATTTGGTTAAAGGACGCGTTTTTGTGATAAAATTATAAAAACACGAAAACTAATTTTATTCGTCCTTAAAATTACCTTATTTTTGCCCCCCAAATGGAGGGCGTAGCTCAGTAGGTTAGAGCGACAGTTTGTGGCACTGTA
>JBIIRW010000033.1:0-17215 GCA_044341385.1 Sediminibacterium sp.
TAGCACTTGCATGTACTGTTTGGGCGAATCATTTAATGCTATCCTCCTTAAAACATATTAGTGCCTTTACTTTAAATGTTACTTTAAATTTAGAGCCTGTATATGGGATTATTCTTGCTTTTGTTTTGTTTAAGGAACAAAAGCAATTGGGCGCAAGTTTTTACATTGGACTTAGCTTAATCGCATTATCTGTACTTATTCAAATGTTAAGAATAGTAAAACAAAATAAAGCCAGTTCGCAAGTTTAAAATTCTAAGATAAACCCAATGGTAGGCGTTATAAAAACGGAGTTGTTATCAAATAATTCTGGTATCGCATTGGAGCCATCTTTTTTTAATGCTTTTCCATCAGTTGTTTTGAATACACCATTGTCGTTTGCTGAAAAAACATAAAATGGAGGAGCTACTGATGCAGCACCATACCAGTTCGTAATGTCTATGTAAAAATCCAATGTTGTTTTTTTGTAGTTATATTTTTTATCAATCCGCAAATCACTTGAATGAAACGCTTTATTCCTATTTGCATTTAATTTTGAATAATCTAATATTCCAACCCCTAATGTGGCAAAATTTAGTCTGCTGGCATTCATATCATAGGGTGTATAAGGTGCGCCACCTTGGTATCTATATTTAATACCCAATTCCCAGTTTCTATTAAACTTATAGCCACCTGTTAAACTTAGTAAGTGTATGTTTTCCCAAGAGCTTGCAATATATTTTCCAAGGTTATTGGTGTAGGAGCTTCTAAAAAAGCTATAACTAACTACACCAAACATTCTTTTGGTTAACTTTTGTTGTGCGAATAATTCAAAGCCATAACTTTTACCTAATCCATTCGTTGAAATATCTTCATTACCTAAAATATTGAAATCGGCACCAAGGTTGGAAAGGCTAGTCCCTTTTTCAACACTAATAGGTACGTTTTTATATTTCTTATAATAAACTTCGGCAGTAAATCTTGTTGATTCGGATGGGATGTATTCAAAGCCAGTAACATAATGCGTGCTTTGTATATAGTCAGCATCTTGATTTAAATAAGCACCAGCCCCATTTTTAAAACCTAAAGCAGTATTGGGGGCTAATTTATAATAATTACCGATGGAAAAATTCCAGTTCACTTTATCTGATACTACCCAGCTTAATCCGACTCTAGGTGATAGCTGACGCATTAATTGCGTCCCTTGGGTTGTAAAATCATTTCCATCAGTACGAATTCCTGCGCTAATACCTAATCGGTTATTAAATGCTTTTTTTCCTAATTGGAAAAATGCGCCATATTTATTATAATTAAAATCTGAACTATAATTAATTTGTATAGCTGCTGGGGTTGGCCCTAAAGTATTATTTGCAGTATATTTTAATAATTGATTGGTAGTATTGTCATATCCTACGTTCTGAATATTCACACCAGCAGTCCATTTTAATCCTAATAAACTTTTGGTCATATCCCATCTAACTGTATTTCCAATTTCATTGGAGGTGTAATCAAAAGTTTTTTCACTTTGTATCGGTTCTAAATTATTCTCATATCTTTCGCTAAGGTTGTTAAGGTGGTTCCGGCTTATAGCTAAATTCCAAAAGCCTTTGTTCACTAATTTTTTTAATGAGGCACCTACAGTATAGCTCCATTGGTTAATGGAAGGGCCTGCTTTTAATGCATAAATTTTTTCAGGTGTGGCGTTTTTTGGTGCAGCAAATTTAAAATCGTCAATTGCACCTACTCCTAAAAATGTCAAAGTGGTTTTTGGGTCAATCACATGCGTAACTTTATATTGAAAATCCCAAAAATTCGGACGAATAGGTAAGTCAATTACTTCGAACAAGAATTGTAAATAACTTCTTCTCACGGAAGCTAAAAAAGTGGTTTTGCCTGATTTGGATAATGGGCCATCTAAAGTAGTTGCAAATTCAGTAGCTCCTAATCTCACATTTCCTTGTAATTTATCAGCATTGCCTCTTTTTTGTTTGAATTCAAATACAGAAGATAAAGCATTGTCAAATTTGGCATCAAATGCCGATGAGGAAAGTTTGACTTCATCTATAAATGATACATTCAAAATTCCTTGTGGGCCACCCGCACTTCCTTGGGTGCTAAAGTGATTGATTACTGGAATTTCAATGCCATCTAAATAGAATACGTTTTCATTGGGTGCGCCACCTCTTACAATGATATCATTTCTAAATCCGGCGCCGGTACTTGCTGAACCTGTAACGCCTGGTAAAGCCTGAACTACTTTGGAAATGTCAAAATTGCCTCCTGGATTTGATTTAATTTCTTCAGCAGTTAATTTTTGAACACTTAATGGAGTTTCCAAAGTAGCAGTTCGAACTGTTTTTCGGGTAGTGCTTACTTGTACTTCTTTTAATACATTATCTGCAGGAAGTAATTCAATGGTATTATTGGTTTCATTTCCTACAGTGATAACTACATTAAATAAACTATAGGGCAAAGTACCTAATGAAGTAAAACTTACTTGGTACTGACCAGTGGGGATGCTTTTAAATTGGTATTTACCCAATGAATCAGTTACCGTCCCAAAATTGGTGTTGATCAGTTTTACATTGACCCCAGCAATAGGTTTTTGGGTATTTTTATCTAGCACCCATCCTGATAGCTTTCCAGTGGTTTGGGCTTGAGCAAAAACTGCTAAAAAAGTAGGCAAAATGAAGAGTAATCTGAATTTCATATAAAAAATAATGTGGATGCAAATTTATAACAATTATTTTGCCAAAATGTTGATGTATCTTAGAATTTCAAATAATATAATATGAAGCAACTTTTTACTATTTTTTCATTATTTATTTCAATTTTTTCGTTTTCCCAAAAATTAGCGTTGGATCATACAGTATATGATCAATGGGAATCCATCCGTGAAACTATTTGGCAACCCCAAGGTCAGTTTATTTGTTATAGTGTTAATCCACAGGAAGGGGATGCTGTATTGATTGTAAAAAATATTGCCTCAAAAATAGAAATCAGTATTCCAAGAGGCGCACAACCTGTTTTTACGGAAGATGGGAATTATTTAATCGCAAAAATTAAACCCAGTTTCAATGAAACCAGGAAAGCGAAAATTGATAAAAAAAAGCCAGATGAAATGCCCAAAGATAGTTTGGTGATTTTAGCTTTGGCCACAGGGAAAATAAATAAAATTCCAGCGGTAAAAAGTTTTCAAGTGCCTGAATTTGGTAATGGTTTAATTGCATATTTAAAAGAAACAAAAGGGGACTTTAATAAGGAGGGGGCACCTCTTTATTTTAGAGATTTGAATTCAGGTCAAGAAAGGGTATTTAATAATATCTCCCAGTATTTAATTCATCCAAAAGGAGAAGGGGTGATGATGTATCAAGTTAGAACCAAACTAAAGGAAGCAAAAATATTGTTGAGTTCGATAGCTGATACCAATACCATTACTTTAAATAGCCATTTTTATACAGCAACTAATTTTACTTGGGATGAACAAGGAAAGCAATTGGCTTATTTAGTTGAGCGAGACAGTGCCGACAAAGCATTACAAAAAAACTATACGCTTGCATATTATAACCACGAATTGGATTCGGCACATTTTGTTATAAATCGAAACCATGATCAAATTCCGAAACAATACACAATAGGCGGAGATCGTAAAATTACATTTAGTAAATCTGGTGCGGTTATTTCCCTAGGTGTTCAGCCCATACTTCCTGTCAAAGACACTTCATTGCCTGAATTTGACCGCGTAAGTGTTGATATATGGCATTATGCAGATCCTACTTTACAAACAGTACAATTAAAAAATTTAGACGCTATACTTAAGAGCACTGAAGCTCTTTTATATCGACCAGCAGACAATGCAGTTACTTATCTTGGAAAAATTAAAGATCGAGATTTATTAAAAACAATGGAAGGAGATGGGCACTATACTTATGCGTTAATTGATTCTAATTATGTTATAGCTTCACAATGGCAAGGATTTTCGCAAAGGGACTTATATGTCATAGATAATAATACAGGGAAAAATAAGCTGATTCAAAAAAATATTAAAGTAAGTCAGTTGTCCCCTTCCTATGATGGTCAAAGTTTGGTTTATTATGTAGAGGATCAAAAAAAATATAAATCTTATAATATTACATCTGGTATTTCAAAGAATATTTTAACAGATATTACTGTGCCGCTGTATGATGAAGAAAATGATATGCCCGATGATCCAAATGCCTATGGAATTGCTAAGTGGATGCAGGACTCTAAGCATTTTTTAGTGTATGATAAATATGATATTTGGCTTGTAGATGCAGCGGGTAATTCGCCTTCCATTAAATTAACCAACGGTCGTCAAAATAAAATAACTTATCGTTTTGTTGAAACAGACAACGATCGCCAATTTTTAAATGGGGACGCTAACATTTTATTGAAAACATTTAATGAGCTCGACAAATCAGAGGGCATGGTTATTTTGTCTTTAGCAACAAGAAAGCTATTTACATTGAATCAGTTGCCGATGCATTTGACTACTATCGTTGCAGCAAAAAAGTCAAATGATTTATTGGTGATGCAAGAAGATGAAAAACAATCGCCTAATTTGTATCATTATATTTTTGATACCCTGAAGCAAAATCCGATGGCGCTTACACAAATCAATCCACAACAAAGTAATTATAATTGGATGACTTCGCAATTGGTGAAATGGAAGTCCTATACTGGCAAAACAGCTGAAGGAATTTTGTATTTACCAGAAAATTTTGATGCAAAAAAGAAGTATCCTATGATTGTTTATTTTTATGAGCGTAACAATCAATCCTTACACAATTATTTACCACCAGCACCAACACCTTCCCGTTTAAATATTCCATTTTTTGCAAGTAGGGGGTATGTCGTTTTTGTTCCAGATATTTGGTATACCAAAGGTTATCCTGGTCAAGGCGCTTATGATTATATTTTAAGTGGGGCAAGAGCTATGGTGCAAAAAGGATTTGTGGATAGTACAAAAATTGGTTTACAAGGACAAAGTTGGGGTGGCTATCAAATTGCTTATTTAATTACAAAAACCAATTTATTTGCTGCTGCTTGGGCAGGAGCACCTGTGGTTAATATGACTAGTGCGTATGGTGGAATACGTTGGGGATCGGGTTTGAATAGGCAGTTCCAATATGAAAAAACACAGAGTAGAATAGGCGCAAGTTTATGGGAGCGCCCTGATTTATATATTAAAAACTCCCCTTTATTCGATTTACCAAAAGTAACTACACCCTTAGTGATTATGAGTAATGATGCTGATGATGCGGTGCCTTGGTATCAAGGTATTGAAATGTTTACTGCCATGAGAAGATTGGATAAAAAAGTTTGGCTTTTAGTATACAATAATGAAGCGCATAATTTAGTTGAAAGAAAAAATAGGAAGGACATTCAAATTAGAGAGCAACAGTTTTTTGATTCCTACTTAAAAGGAGCGCCAATGCCAACCTGGTTAAATTCAGGCGTACCTGCAATGATGAAAGGTCGAACACTGGGGCTGAATTAAAGATCGATTATAAATATTGGAACCATTGACGATTGGGATCCCATGACTCAAATGCTTTAGCTACTGCAGCTAAAAATTGTGATCCAATGGCACCATCCACGATACGATGATCGTAGCTCATGGATAAATACATCATGTGTCTAACTAAAATAGCGTCACCAGATGGTGTTTCAATAACCACTGGACGCTTTTTAATTGCCCCTAATGCCAGTATGGCTACTTGTGGTTGATTTATTATTGGTGTTCCCATGATGCTACCAAAAGTGCCCACATTGGTTACGGTGAAAGTACCGCCTTGCGTATCTGTAGGCTTTAATTGATTTAACCTGGCATTATTTGCTAAGTTGTTTACCGCTTTACTTAGTCCTACTATACTTAATTGATTGGCGCCTTTAATCACAGGAACAATTAAGTTTCCATTGGATAGGGCGGTAGCCATTCCAATATTAATGTCTTTTTTTAGTATGATTTGATCCCCTTGTAAACTGCTGTTGATGATCGGGAATTTTTCCATCACACTTGCAATACATTCAATAAACATGGGGGTGAAAGTTAATTTTACCCCTTCTCTTTTTTCAAATAGTTGTTTAACTTTTTCTCTCCAAACCACCATATTGGTAACATCAGCTTCCACAAAGGATGTGACATGAGCGCTAGTTTGAACACTATCAATCATATGCTTTGCAATTACCTTACGCATACGATCCATTTCAATAATTTCAGTATTGCCAGTAATGATCACATCCTCGGGTTGTGCCAGTTTACCTGTAACCGCTGTTGTATGTATATGATCATCCTGAACTATGGCTTCATTATTTGAAACAGGATAGCTGTTAGTAGTAACAATATTATTTGTATCTGTAAATGATTGGTTTACAATATTTCTATTATTGTTACTTGAATTTTTTCTTTCAGCAATATAATTTAAGATATCCTTTTTTGACACACGTCCTTGATTGCCTGTTCCTTTAATTTGCTGCAATTCCTGCATAGGGATTCCCTCATTTTGCGCAATATTCATGACCAATGGGGAATAAAATTTACCGTCTTGTATACTTTGGGTATCATTAGCTATTGGACTAGGCGCCGGTATAAATGGGACTTCAAGCGGTGAAACATTGGCATTGCTAGATTTTTCGTCTTGCGCAATATTTTCAGTTCTTGGATTTTCAATAATCGGAGATGGTGCTGAAATAGCAACTTCGATATTTATATTTGATACAATGTTATCATCGCATTCAATACGCGCAATTATAGTTCCGATGGGAACGACTGAATTTGGTTCGAATAAAATTTCTATAACTTTCCCTGCTACCGTTGATGGTATTTCGCTATCTACTTTATCAGTAGCAATATCTAATAAGGTTTCGTCCAATTGGATGGTATCACCAACGCTTTTGTGCCATTTTAAAATGGTCGCTTCCATGATACTTTCACCCAGCTTAGGCAAAACCAAATCAACTATTGGCATAAGGGTAAATTTTAGTAAAAATAAGACTAAATTTTATTGATTATTAATAACCTAAGTAAATTTATAGCTTGGCTAGCTGTTATTTCAATATTCCTTTGACGGTCAAATCTTAAGTAAAACACCTTTGAAAACACCCTTTCTTTGTCAGCAACTCCAATCCAGACCATGCCCAGTGGTTTTTCGTCTGTTTTTCCTGTTGGCCCCATAATGCCACTTACCGAAACTGCATAATCTGTATTCATTTTTTCACGAACGGCTTTTGCCATTTGTTCTACTGCTTCCTTACTTACAGCTCCCACGGTTTGTAAAATGTGGGTAGGAACGTCTAAAAATTCAGTTTTAATTCGGTTGTCATAACTAATGATTCCACCTGTATAAAACTGAGATGATCCGGCATGCTTGGATAATAAATGACCGATAAAACCTCCGGTACAGCTTTCAGCAGTTGCCACAGTTTTACCACTTGTTTTTAGTAGTTTACCAACGACCACTTCCATGGTTTCATCCAAATCAGTTACCAAATATTCGGCTACCGCTTTTTTTAATAACTCAAATTGATGATCGAGTACTGTATTTAATTGTTTGCTGTCACTGCCTTGTCCAGTTAATCTTAATCGAACCATACCATAATTGGGTAGGTACGCTAATTTAAGTGTTGCAGGTAAATTATTTTCAAAATCCAAGATTATTTCAGCAAGGAAGGATTCTCCAATACCTGCAGTTAGTAAGGTTCTATGGCCAACATAGTTTGATATAATTTGCTTTTGCAAATAGGGGATTACCTTATTTTCAGTCAACCATTTCATTTCATGGGGCACTCCTGGAAGTGAAAAAATAAACGCGCCATTTTTTTTGAATAACATACCAGGAGCTGTGCCTGTTTCGTTGAATAATACTTCGCAAGAATCAGGCACTTCGGCTTGTTTACGATTGCGATCAATCATGGGACGTTTATGTATCTGTTCAAATATATAAGTGATATGATCGAGCGTAGGTTGGTGCACTATCATGGTGCCGCCAAAATATTCCCTCAAAAATGGCTTTGTGATGTCATCTGATGTAGGGCCTAATCCTCCGGTGAGTATGATGATATTATTTTTATCAATGGCATTATCTAATGCATTTGCAATTGCCATTTTATCATCTCCAACAGCAATTCTACTGGTTACAACGACGCCAATGGCGTTTAAGGATTGCGCTATAAATGCACTATTTGTGTCAATGACTTGCCCAATTAAAAGCTCGTCTCCGATGGTAATAATAGTGGCTTTATTTTGATCCATGCGTCAGGGTTAAATTAGGTTGCAAAGTAAATCAAAAATAGGCGCTTTAACTAAAATAGGAACTTAGTTTTTCAGCCAAAATAGGGGGCATGGAAGCTCTATTTCCAAGGTTTTTATCCATAAAATATAGTTTTACGGTACCAATGGTCAGTAGTTTGCCCTCCTCATTATGAATTTCTTGATGAAATGTGATTCTATGGTCAATAGGTAGTTCTCTTAATTGCGTGGTTATGGTCAATAAATCATCATATCTGGCAGGCCTTAAATATTTAACATTTAGTTCCACCACGGGAAGCATAAACCCCAAATCCTCAATTAGCTTGTAGCTAATGCCTAAGGCCCGCAAGCTTTCAACACGACCTACCTCAAAGTATTGGGCATAATTGCCATAATATACCACATTCATGGGGTCTGCATCTGCATATCTTACCCTTATTTGATTTTTAAATTCGTACATATTTATATAATTGTTGACAAATTTACGAATAGAATCTGTTTTTCCACAATAACCTCATTTAACACATCGTTTTAATAGGGTAGCGTATTTTTACTTGGTTACAAATAAAACGAATCCATGGCGTCATTTTATCGATATTTATTACTTGGTTATTTTTCAATATTTCTCCAATTTTCTGGAGGAGCACAGTCTGCATCAAGCATAGACAAATCCACCACTTATTTTAATAAAGCATTGCAATCGCTTACCCTTGGGGATAGCTTAACTGCTTTTCAGCAATTTGAACAAGCGTATGGTTTTTCAAACAATGATGATCAAATTACTTATTATTTTTTAATGTTGTCATTGCATCTTGAAAAACCTTTTGCGGAACCATTGGCAATAAAATGGATTAGTCAAACAAATAACGTTATTTACCAATCAAGACTCCAATATTTTTTAGGTGAATATTATTATCAAGTAAAAGATGCAGAAAAAGCAATTAATGCCTATTCGAAAGTTCCAGTGCAAGATTTAAATAATGATGAAATTGTCAAAATGAAATTTCATCTAGGATATTTGTATTTTAAATTAGGTGATTGGGATAAGGCAAGTAATCAATTAAATAGCCTTCGTCAAATTAAATCAGGTGTCAATTATACAGATGCGAATTACTATGCTGGTTTTTTAGCATTAAAGAATAAAGACTACAATTTGGCTTTGTCATGTTTTGAAATTGCAGCAAACAATAGTGAATACGCAAACGTAGTCCCTTTCTATATCGGGCAATTATATTATTTTAAAGGGGATATCGATAAGTCAATACAGTATTGCACAAGTCAACTTCAATCCAAAGAGCAATATTATGATTTACAATTAAGGCAATTAATTGGCCATTTGTGGTTTGAGAAAACGGAATATGAAAAAGCTTTACCATATTTAGAAACTTTTGTTTCAAAACAAGAAAAAGTGCAATCCCAAGATTTATATCAACTGTCTTATTGTTATTTTCAAACGAAGCAATGGGATAAAGCAATAGCTGGTTTTAAACAGTTAAACAATGGGAATGATTCTTTGGCACAAAATAGTATGTATTTATTGGCAACTACGTATCTCAAAGTTGGCAATAAACAAGGAGCAAAAAACGCCTTTTTATTTTGCTCCACCCAAGGTCAAAATTTAAGCCAAAAGGAAATTTCATTATTTAATTATGGGAAATTATCAGTGGAATTAAAGGAATACGCGCAAGCGGTGGTGACATTGGATCAGTTTATGGATACCTATCCTAAATCAAGCTATTTATTAGAATCCAAACAACTTTGGATTAAAGCATTGGCCTTAAATAATAATTATGTTCAAGCATTAGCTGCATTCGAAGCTGTCGAAACGCCCAATGAAGAACTTTTAAAAATTTATCCTGCCATCTTATTTGGAAGAAGTGTTATTTATATTAACGATGGTCAAAATGAGAAGGCCTATGCGTTGTTGAATAAAATTATAAATATCGCAAACAATCAAAATGTTATTAGCCAAACTAATTTCTGGCTAGGGGAATTAGGGTATAGGCTGGGACATGTTGACGTAGCCATTGAATCATTAACTAAATATTTAAATCATCCTGTTAATGAGGGTGAAATAACCATACAGCATGCTAAGTATACTTTAGGATTTGCATATTTAAAAAAAGGGTTATATCAGGAAGCGTTGAATAATTTTAATGCAGTGAGTAGCGCAAATCCGGTCAATGCAAAACAAAATTATCAACAAGATGCGTATGTTAAATCTGCGGATTGTTTAATGATGTTGAAGCAATTTAAGCAAGCAACACAAGTCTATCAAAATGTGATTGATTTGCATTGGACCATGGAAGATTATGCAACATTGCAAAAATCAATAATATTAGGTGGAATAGGGAAAACAAATGAAAAGATTAATATTTTGGAGCAATTCGATAATCTATATGCAAATTCTAGTTACTTGAATGATGCTAGAATGGAATTAGCTGAAACCTATATTTTTAAAGAGGATTTTAAATTAGCCATTGCACCTTTGAGCGCAGTGCTTATTGATAAAAAAGCAACCTCTTTTCATCCAGTTGCATTATACAAATTAGGGGTTACTTATTTTAATATGAATAAGAATGATGTATCGTTACAAAATTTTCAAACTTTAATCAAAACTTATCCTAATTCAATTGAAACAGAAAATGCATTAGAGTTTGTTAGAAATATTTTTCTAGAAGATCAAAAACCAGAGTCATTTGTATTATTTATGAATGATAATGGCCGTCCATTAGCGATTGATGAACAAGATTCTCTAACATACCGATCTGCAATTTTGCGCTATGATGAAAAAAAATATACAGATGCGAAAATTGGGTTAATTAAATATTTATCTATATTCCCCAATGGAAAGTATCAGATAGAATCCAATTATTTAGTTGCCGAAATTAACTATGCTAGTCAGAATTTTGATTCCGCCTCCTATTATTTTTCCAAAGTGGCCGATCTATCACCTAATCGATATGCCGAACGCGCTAGTTTATTAGCTGCAAGATTGTATTATTTCAATTTGAAAAATTTCACATTGGCTGAAAAGTATTATCTGAAATTGAAGGAGCTAGCTGTTCAAAAAGAAAATGTATTGGAAGCATTACGCGGTGTGCTTAGGTGTCAGTTTAAAAATAACAAATGGATTGAAGCAGCGCCTATTGCTAAACAAATTATTGATGAAAAAACATTTGGTTCAGATGATATTTTAATGGCCAATATGGTACTGTATCATGATCAATTATTGAAAAATGATACTACAGGCGCAATACAGATTCTAAATAAGATTATTTTAAATAATACTTCTATTTATACAGCAGAAGCACATTACGAATTAGCCCATTTGCAATTCTTGCAAAAGAATTATGCTTTAGCTGAAAAAACTGCTTTTGATGTAACAAAAAAACAAGCATCACATGAATTTTGGGTAACAAGTGCTTACATTTTATTAGGAGATATTTATGCAGCACAAAAAGATTGGTTTAATGCCTTGGCTACTTATAAAAGTGTAACAGATAATGCAAATTTTGCTTCATTGAAAGAGGAGGCAAGTCAAAAATATAATTTAGTGCAAACGGCTGAAAAAATTTCAAACAAAGTTGATAATCAATAATCAAAGCATGTCCAAATCATTTATATTTATATTATTCATATTTTCTCTTGTCTTTTCATCGCATCCAGCTTTTGCATGGCAAAAAAGCAAATCCAAACAAAAAGTTACTACTACAAAAAGTAGTAAGACTTCCTTAAAAAAGACAACTAAAAATGATACTTCTAAAAAAGCCAATTCCTTGGTTTTTGATAAATTAAATAAAATTGATGATGTTGTAAAGCAAGTTCCAATTACAATACCTGTTATTAGAGATACAACCCCTGCTAAAGTGGTAAGTATTTTATCTTCATTTAAACCACAATTGAAAAGTTTGGTTAAAGTTAATTTTACAAACGCCGCTCCAATTATAGATACACAATCAGCCCAATATACCTATCAAGTTCCTGGACAAAATTTGTCATTTTCCTATAAGCCTATTGCCTTAAATCCTTTGGCCATCGTATTAGCCAATCCGCTTAACTTGGCAGGAAACACCAATGTGAAAGTGGGTTTTGGGAACTATTTATATCAATTTTTAGGTATTAATTTTATTAAAAACGGTAAAAAATCAATTAATAATTTCGGAATATCAACTGAGTCTTCAGAAGGTATTCACCATTTGCAGAAATACAGAGATAGTAAGTTTGAATATCAAGGAAACAAACTAATCAATGATTCCAGTTCTTTATTGACGCATTTTTTTGCTTCGCAAAATGAATATTTTAGATATGGCTTAGTGCCAGACACTTTAAATTTGCCCACTGCAAATTATTTACAAAAAATTACGAATGTTGGGTTGAAAATGGCATTTTTAAATAAATTAAAGCCAAAAGCCAGATTTAATTATCAACCAAAATTTGAAATTTCACATTTATTAGATGTGCAAAATAAATCAAATACGTTCATCGCCTTGACTAGTCCAATTTCTTTTCAAACGAATCGGGAGATAGTAGTCAATTTGGATGTAAATTTTAGTTATAATCATTTTAGTAGTTACGCATCAAGTTCAAATACATTATTACGCTTAGATCCTTCCTTGTCTTTAAACAAATGGAAATTAAATATTTTAGTAGGAGTCTCGCCAGTCTATCAATCAGACGGATTTAAATTATATCCTAATATACAATTACAACATAAATTAAAAGATACTGCTTGGGTTATAAAGGCAGGTTTGGTTAATCAAACTTTAAATACCAACTATGGAGATTTACTAAATGAAAATCCATGGATATCAGTACCCGTGAATTTGAAAATATCTTCGCAAGAAAAACTTTATTTAAATTTTGAAGTTAATGCATCCAAACATTTACAGTATGGGTTTGGAATATTATTAAACAGATATGTTAATTTACCCTTATTTACGAAGGAGCCCTTAGCAATTTCAGATTATTTGCCAGGCTTTCCATCCTATGGGACCAATCGCGTTGTTAATGGATTGAAATATTATACTTTATTTGAATCAAAAGCACATACCATTGATTTAATAGCCAACTTGCATTATCAATTTAGTGATCAGTTCTCTATTGATAACCATTTTAATTATACGCAATTCAATTATTTAAAAGACAATGAAAAGCCTTGGGGCTTTGTACCTGTTAAGTTTAATTCTACTTTTTATTGGCAAGTCAATAAAAAGTTACTAATTGATGGATCATTCAATTTTATGTCAGGTATCGAGGCCATTTCGGAGGGGTATAGCTATCTTTCTAAAACTTTACCTCCAATCACCTTATTGAATGCGGGCTTGTCCTACAAATTGTCCATTCCGTGGAAAGTTTGGGTTAAATCCTCGAATCTTTTTAATAGTCAATATCAAAGATGGGCTGATTATCCATCCTTGGGCGTTCAAATTAATGCAGGAGTTGTATATTCGTTTTATAAATAAGTATGATTCAATTATCAATTAAATATTTAATTCAATTTGGTCAATTAGACATTCCATCTATTGGACAGTTGAAATTGTTAAAAAAGGAAGCAGAATTATCAGGAGGTATTTTAAAATCGCCTTTAGAATTTATTGAATTTGATATTAGTTCAGGGGTACCTACAAAGCAATTTTATCAATATTTGGCAAATGCACTCGACATTTCTTCCGATCAGGTGGCCATTCAATATGAACAATATTGGCAAAGCCAAGTTGAAAATGATCAAAAGATCATGATTGGAAATTTAGGAGCATTTTCAAAAAATGATGGTGTTTATATCTGGGAATCATATTTCAATTCAAGTCAATTTTATAAAGATATCGAAGTTGGAGATTTACCAAATTCTGAAATTTTTGATTCTGAATTAGAAACACAAAAAAATGACAAATGGGTAGTTTGGGCAATTGCTTTAGCTGTGATTGCTTTACTAGCAATTTTATTAAAAAATTAATTTAAATCATTGTCAAATCAACAAGATATAATTTGTCCAGTTTGCGATGTTAATAATGTTACATTATTAAGACCCGTATCAGATTTTTCATTAACCGGTGATATATTTGATATATATAAATGTGAAAATTGTAGTTTAAATTTCACGCATCCTATTCCAGATAAAAATCATATTGCACCTTATTATAATTTTCCTGAATATATTTCGCATTCAGATATTAAACAAGGTTGGATGAACTCCTTATATCATAAAGTTCGTCAACGTACTTTAAAACAAAAAACAGACTGGGTACAATCTTTATTTACTGGTTATAAAGGGTCATTATTGGAAGTAGGAGCAGGTACTGGTGCTTTTGCGGATGCCATGGCAAAAAAAGGCTGGAAGGTTACGGCACTTGAACCAGATGTGTCAAGCCGTGAAATAGCATTTAATAATTATGGTATCAATTTATTGCCCAGTTCAGCATTGGAAAATTTGACACCAAATAGTTTTGATGTCATCACTTTATGGCATGTGCTAGAGCATGTGCATGATTTGAAAATATACATACATACTTTTAACAATCTATTAAAACATAATGGTCGTTTAATTATAGCAGTACCTAACCATACTAGTTTAGATGCTAAATTTTATAAAAATTATTGGGCAGCTTATGATGTGCCTAGACATTTATACCATTTTTCACCTACATCCATGCAATTTCTGATGAAATCTAATGGGTTTGTATTGGTAAATTTAAAGCCTATGTGGTTTGATAGTTTTTATGTAAGCCTATTGAGTGAAAAATATAAAAAGACAGGCTTGTTGGGGATTTTAAGGGCCTTTTTGATAGGGGGTCTATCTAACTTGGTTGCTTTAAATACAAATTCAAAAGCTAGCTCGATCATTTACGAGATAAAAAAAGGGAAAGAAGATTAGAGCGGTTATTTTAGCTTTATTTCAACCATCACTGGCCAACATTTACCTGTTATATAAAAAGATTTTGACTTTTCTTGGTAAGCGATGCCATTTAATACATACCCAACATCTATGGTTGTTGGGTCATATTTTACGCCGGCTTGTGCTAATAAATTACTAAAATTTATATTATTAATTATTTGTCCTGTAGCAGGATCAATCACCACAACTTCATTTTGTCCGTATATGTTTGCAAATATTTTGCCATCCACATATTCTAATTCATTGATATTACTTACATAGCCATAGTTATTATAAACTCCAATCGTTTTTTTAATGGCAAAAGTATTAGGGTCAACCATATAAATGTCACTTCCACCTGTTGACACAATTAATGCAGTATCATTATGTGTAAGTCCCCAGCCTTCATACTGCCAATACAATTCTTTTTCTTTTTGAAGTGTATTCGCATTATATACAAATACTTTATGCTCTTTCCAGGTTAATTGATAAATTTTATTATTAAATATGGTAATTCCTTCACCAAATAACTCCTTGGGTAAATTTATTTTTTTGCCAAGGCTTTTCATATTGGCGTCCATTTTATGTAATTGGCTTTCCCCATAATTACCTGTGCCTTCAATTAATGTTTCACCATACCATTCCAAGCCCTGGGTATAGGAGCTCGTATCATGCGCGTATACTTTTACAACCTCATATTGCAACTGAGTAGGGGCTTTGATTGCATTTTCATTCACTTCGTTATTTTCGGAAGTAGCAATATTATTGCCACATGAAGTCATTGCGAGTATGAATGTAAATAATAGTAAGTATTTAAATGGTCGGAGCATGTACAGTTGTTTCAAATTTTATACATTAAATCTAAAATGCATCACATCACCATCTTTCACTAAATATTCTTTTCCTTCAATTCTTAATTTTCCATTGTCCCTGCAAGCAGCTTCACTTTTATATTTAATAAAGTCCTCAAAAGCGATTACTTCCGCTTTGATAAATCCTTTTTCAAAATCAGTATGAATAACACTAGCTGCTTGCGGTGCTTTCCAACCTTTTTCTATCGTCCAAGCACGAACTTCTTGTACACCTGCTGTGAAATAGGTTTCTAAGTTCAACAATTTGTATGCAGACTGAATTAATCTATTCAAGGCTGGTTCCTTCATTTGATACTCTTCCATAAAAACAGCTTTATCCGCTGGATCTTCTAATTCAGCGATTTGTGCTTCAATATTATTACACATCACAATAACTTCGGCACCTTCGTTTTTTGCCATTTCAACAAGCATGTTCGAAAATTTATTTCCTGTATGCATGGAGGCTTCATCTACATTGGCCACATACATCACGGGCTTCTCGGTTAATAAGAAACTATCAGCAATCGCTGTTCTGTCTTCTTTTGATAAATCTAAAGATCGGATACTTTTGCCTTGTTCTAAATGTGCTTTACACTTTTGTAAAACATCTAATTCAACTTTGGCTTTTGGATCAGTCTTGGCCATTTTTTCACAACGTTGTATCTTTTTATCGACACTATCTAAATCCTTTAATTGCAATTCAGTTTCAATTATTTCTTTATCACCTATTGGGTTAATGACGCCTTCCTCTCTTAATACATTTTCATCTTCAAAACAACGAATCACATGGATCACTGCACTTACTTCACGGATATTCGCTAAAAACTTATTTCCTAAACCTTCTCCTTTACTCGCTCCTTTTACCAAACCAGCAATATCTACTATTTCTAATTGCGTAGGGACAATGCGATTGGGGATAATTAAATCGGCCAATTGTTGCATTCTATTATCAGGGACATCCACTAATCCTACATTCGGTTCAATGGTGCAAAATCTGTAATTACTTGCTTGCGCTTTCGCACTATTACTTACTGCGTTAAATAAGGTTGATTTTCCTACGTTAGGTAATCCCACAATTCCTGCCTGTAATGCCATAATCTATCATGTTTTAAGAGCGCAAAAATACAATTCTAATCCCAAAATTGACTATATTAGAACCACAAACAATTGATTTATGGCTTTGAATATTATTTGGATGGCATTTTTTGTGATTGCATTTGTGATTGCCTTGTTTAAACTGGT
>JBIIRW010000034.1:0-17065 GCA_044341385.1 Sediminibacterium sp.
TAAGCCAAGTACCCCCAATTGTGCAAGTTGCGTCATGCAAAAAAAATGTGTTGCATTTTTAAATAATCAAGTAAACCAATTACCCATTAAGGTAAAAAGCATTGAACGAAAAAAAAGATATTTTGATTTTTTCTGTTTTTTTAGCAATGGTAAATGGTTAGTGCAAAAACGTTTGGAAGGGGATATTTGGGGGGGCTTATATCAATTTTATTTAAATGAAAATAAAAGTGTCCCACCTGTTACCCTGGGTTACTTACATGAAGTTTTGGTGAATCAATTGGGTATTAGTTCAAAGGAGATAAGTATTCCACTTAAACAGTTGAAGCAGAACTATGAACCCGTTTCTCCTAGCTACAACCAAGCATTAACCCATCAGCTTTTACAGGCGCGTTTCATACTTGTCAAATTTGATACGATACCCGCAGTTTTTTCTAAGGCGTTGTGGGTCAATCAAAAGCAACTTAAAAAATTGCCTTTCCCAAAAATAATTAACCAATTTTTGGGGCAGGACTTTATAAATTGGTCTAAAACTTAAAAAATTGGTAACTTTCCAAAAATTAAAACACTCAAAACTTGGAAGCGCATTCGGGTAACCCCCTTTATTTGTCTGTTTCATTTATAGCTTCACTCCAACAGGATACGGGATTCATCTTTTTAATCAGTTTTTTACTTTTTCTTTCATTTGTAATTGCTGGATCTGAAGTCGCCTTTTTTTCTTTATCCTATAAGGACATACAAGTATTAAAAACAAAAAGACATATTCCTTTACAGCGAATTGTAAAACTTTTAGAAGATCCTAAAAAACTATTGACTTCCATGTTGATCGCCAATAGTTTTATTAATATTTGTATCATCTTAATTGCTAATATTTTAATTGATGACTTATTCGTATTTGAACAGATAACTATTCCTGGCTTTGAGTTTATTGTTAAAATAGTTGCGGTAACTTTATTGTTATTATTTTTTGGTGAGATTTTACCAAAGGTGATGGCTACCCAAAATAATGTTCGATTTGCACAGGATTTTGGATTTATTATACAAGTAGTTTATTTTATTTTTTCTGGACTCAGCGGGCTTATGGTCAAGTATACCAACTTGATGGAAAAAAAATTAGCGCAAAAAGGATCTGGCGCCTCTTATAGTATGGAGGAGTTGGATCATGCCATTGAACTAACCAGCTCGGCACATCATAAAGAAAATGAAAAAAATATTTTAAAAGGGATTGTGAAATTTGGCAACATTACTGTAAAGCAAATCATGAAAACAAGGTTAGACGTTCATGGTATTGCCGAAGATGTTGATTTCGATACTTTATTAAAAAATATTAATGAATTTAGTTACAGTCGTTTCCCCATATTCAAGGATGACTTGGATACGATTGTAGGTATGATTCATACCAAAGATATTATTCCACATTTAAAAGAGGCAGCTCAATTTAAATGGCAAACCTTGATACGACCTGCATTTTTTGTCCATGAACAAAAAATGATAGAGGACTTATTACAAGAATTTCAATTAAAACGCGTCCATTTTGGTATTGTAGTGGACGAATTTGGTGGCACCAGCGGTATCATTACCTTGGAAGATATTTTAGAAGAAATTGTGGGTGAAATAAAGGATGAATTTGATGAAGAGGAATCCACCATTAAAAAAATTGACGAGTATCATTATGTAATTGAAGGCAAAACAGCGATTACTGATTTGTGTAATTTCATTAACATTCCATCTACTTCCTTTGATACTGTTAAAGGGGAAAGTGATACGATGGCAGGCTTGTTTTTAGAACTGGCGGGTGAATTTCCTATACTACAACAAGTTGTTAAATTTCAACAGTATAGTTTTACCGTTTTAGAAATTCAAAAAAATAGAATTCATAAAATACAAATGATCATCACGCCAGTTATTCCTACTCATATAGATCATGCGTAATTTTTTTATTTTTATATCTTCTATTTTCGTTTTGCTAGTAACAGCTTGCAACAGCCCATTCGTCCCTAAGGAAAAGGGGTATGCTAATTTCAAATTTCCTGAAAAAACATATCAATCTTATAACGCGCCTAATATTCCTTATAGCTTTGAATATCCTACCTATGCTTTTGTGGATAATCAAATAAATTATTTTGGCGAAAATAAATCTAAAGATGCTTGGATCAATATTCAGTTTCCTAGCTTAAACGGAACTATTTATATAAGTTATAAAAAAATTAAGTCACATCAATTAGATACGCTAATTAATGATGCTTATAAATTTGCAAGCAATCATTCCAATAAAGCAACCTATATCGCAGATTCGGTTTTTACAACCAGTAAAGGCGTACATGGTGTTTTTTTTAATATCGGGGGAGATGTAGCAACAGCGTATCAGTTTTTTTTGACCGATTCAAGTACCCATTTTTTTAGAGGGGCTTTATATTTTAATACGACACCCAACGCGGACTCTTTATCCATTTATAATGATTTTTTATTTAAGGATGTTCAGCATTTGGTCAATACATTTAAATGGAAATAATGATATCTTTACGTCACAAATAATATTATGATAGCGATTGATTCTGTTTTAGTGAGTGACCAAGTAATTGAAGAACAATTTGTATGTGACTTGACAAAGTGTAAAGGTGGTTGTTGTGAGGATGGAGATGCAGGGGCACCTCTTGAAAACAAAGAAAAAGACTACATCAAGAAGTATTATGATATTGTAGAACCCTACATGACCAAAGAAGGCATTAAAGAAGTAAAACAAGTAGGCCAGTTTTTATATGATCGTGAGTTTGGTTGGGTAACACCCACCTTAAATGGTCAAATTTGCGCCTATGGGTACAAGGAAAAAGGGATCATTAAATGTGCCTTTGAACAAGCCTATAATGATGGTAAAATACCTTGGAAAAAGCCCATTAGTTGCCATTTGTTTCCCATTAAAGTTCAAAAAAGCAAGCAGGATCCCGATATTGAATACATGAATTATGAACCGCGTGAAGACCTATGTCAGGCGGCCTGTTCCCTAGGGGTGAAATTAAAGGTGCCTGCTTATGTTTTTTTAAAGGAATCTATTATTCGCAAATATGGGGAAAAATTTTATGAGGCCTTGGATGCTTCTGCGCAACATCTAAAGGATAAATAACTATTTTTGTTATAATTATTATGCAAAGTATTTACGCCTCCTCATTTGACACCAAAAGCAGCGAAAAAGCAGTTGATCTGGAACACAGACGCAAACTGAACTTTAATATTTCTAAATACAATGCAGTTGTTCCAAAAGGCAAAGCCCAATTTCCAGATTTAACAAGGGTGCGCGAATTAGCAAAAAATAAAAAATGGGAAGCCATTGAGCATTTGGATTTGTACCTAACGCAATTCGAAGATCAAATCACCAAGCGAGGTGCCAAAGTTTTTTGGGCCGAGGATAGCGAACAAGCACTGAATTTTATTGGAGACCTATGCAAGGAAAAACAATGCAAATCCGTTGTCAAGAGTAAAAGTATGGTGACAGAGGAAATTCATTTGAATGATTATTTAACATCGATAGGGGTGGAAAGTGTAGAGACGGATTTGGGTGAATACATACAACAAATGGATGGCGAAGCGCCCTACCATATTGTAACTCCAGCCATGCATAAGAGCAAGGAAGATGTGGCTCAATTATTCAATAAACATTTAGGTACCGATATATCACTAACGCCCGAGCAATTAACATTGGTCGCAAGAAAAAATTTACGTGATAAATATGTGCAAGCTGAAATTGGAATTACGGGTGCAAATTTTATATTATCAGATATTGGCGGAATTGCTTTAACAGAAAACGAAGGTAATGCGCGATTGTCTGTGGCTTGGCCAAAAACACATGTGGTTATTGTAGGTATTGAAAAAACAATTCCTTCCATGAATGATTTGGGATTATTTTGGCCATTATTAGCTACCTATGGTACTGGGCAGCAAATCACTGTTTATAATAGTATCATTACAGGTCCTCGTCAGCCTGGTGAAGTGGATGGCCCGGAGGAGATGTATGTAATTTTACTTGACAATGGGCGTACGGATTTATTGTCGAATGCAAAAGCAAGGGAGGCCTTATATTGCATCCGTTGTGGCGCATGTTTAAATGCATGTCCCGTTTACAAAAACATTGGCGGTCATGCCTATGATACCACTTACAGTGGCCCAATTGGAAGTGTGATTACACCCCATTTAAGAGGGATGCATGATTATAAGCATTTAAGTTATGCTTCAAGTTTGTGTGGTAATTGCACGGAGGTTTGTCCAGTAAAAATTAATATCCATGAGTTGTTATTGGAAAACAGAAGAGAATCGGTCGTCGCTGGCGAAAGTGATTTTGCAGAAAAATTTGCTTGGAAAATGTGGAAGAATGCATCCTTGAGTCGTATGTTGATGAATCAAGGAAACGCGACTATAAAAAACTGGGTCATCAATAAAATGTTTAAGGGTTGGTCCAATCAAAGAGCACCTTTAGAATTTCCTAAAAAAACATTTAACCAACTTTGGAACGAATCTAAGAAACGTTAATTCAAAAAAGATAATCCCAAAAAATATAATTGGGTAATTTCTCTTCTACATGCCATCAGCGTCGGCAACGGCTTCCACTGGATCTTTTTGTTTCTTTAAACTATTGTTGACTACATAAACGCCAACCAAAGTACAGAGGGTTCCTATAATACTGGTTACCGACATTTTTTCATCTAATAGTAAGGATCCCACCCAAATAGCCACTATCGGATTTATATAAGCATATAAGGAGGCAATCGCAGGTTGCAAATGTTTCATGCTATATATAAAAGAAATAAATGCAAAAACGGAGCCGCCCAAAACCATATATACGAGTACGCCCCAGGTGCGGCCAGGAATACTTTGTAATGGAATATAATTATTGGTATACAAAGCAACCATTGCCATAATAGCAGAAGAAATCAACATTTGCCATCCAATAGAATAGTAGGCATTGATATCTATTTTATTTCTTGAAATGATGACCGATCCAACACTCCATGTTACCGTAGCAAATAAGGACAATGCAACACCTAGTGGATAATTAGTACCATGCATTTGTAAACTATCCTTGTAAAAAATAAAAACAATGCCCAACAAGCCTAACATTAAACCAATAAAAGTACCAAGGGTTATTTTAATAGCTTTAAAATAAAATCGTTCTATCAACACCACAGATAAAGGATAAAGTGCGGCAATTAATGCAGCAAGACCACTGGTGATAAATTGAAGTCCGTAAGTCGCAATCCCATTGGAGGAAACAAACATTAAAAAGGACATCGGGAACAGCCACAAAAACTGTTTTTTTGTAGGTAAGCCTGCACCCTTCATTAAAAAGAAACAAACATATATACTACCGCCTAAAAATTGGCGCATACTCGCAAATTGAAATGCAGGCACATGGGAAATTCCCATTTTGCTTGCCACCCAAGTGGTGCCCCAAACGATACTTGTAACCGCAACGGCAAAGTATGCTTTTTTATTATTGGACATAAGTGTGACTTATATATACAAGGGGAAGTGAATTACTTGCCAGTTGCTTAATGTTTAAAATGCCTTAATTGTGTCATGACCATGGCTAAGCCATGCTCCTTACAATAGGCAATACTGTCTTTATCTCTTACAGATCCACCTGGTTGAATATAAGCTTCAATCCCTTCCGCATGAGCAATACGAACACAATCATCAAAAGGGAAAAAAGCATCTGATGCTAGTGTCGCTCCTTTTAAGTCAAATTTAAATTGCTTTGCTTTTTCAATGGCGTGTCTTAAAGCATCAACGCGGCTTGTTTGACCACAACCTTTGCCTACAAGTTGCTTGTCCTTGATTAAGGCAATCGCATTACTCTTTAAATGCTTGCAAATGATATTCCCAAAAGTTAAATCTTCTTTTTCTTTATCACTACAAGGTCTTGCACCTGCTTCCTCCCATTGGGTATAGTTGCCAGTATCCAATCCTTGTTCCAAGTTTCCGTTGAGGATTGATTTTTTTTGTACTGCATTAAAAGTAACGCCTGGTTTACTTTGTAATAAAACCCTATTTTTCTTAGCAGACAATATGGTCAATGCATCCGTGTCAAATGCAGGCGCAATGAGTACTTCAAAAAATATTTCTTGAATTGCTTCTGCAGTGGCGGTATCAATTTTACCATTGGTCACCAATACGCCACCAAATGCGCTTTCTGGATCGCCCGCTAACGCAGCTTGCCAGCTTTCAAATACGGTAGTGCGATTCGCCACGCCACAAACATTGGTATGCTTGATGATCGCAAAGCTAATCGTAGGTAATTCCCCGATTAATGCAATGGCTGCATCCACATCCACTAGATTATTGTAAGACAATTCCTTACCATGTAATTGTGTAAACCATTGGTCAAGGTCCCCATAAAAAGTAGCCACCTGGTGTGGGTTTTCGCCATAGCGTAATACTTTGCCTAGCGGCGGGTTGAAATAATTACTGATGGCAATATCATAATTCATCACCACTTCAAAAGCTTTAGCAGCAAAAGCCTTTCGTTGTTCTAAATTAGTTTGTCCTTCTTGACTAATTAAAATTTGATTTAATTTTTCATAATCATCCTTTGCTGACAAAACCACCAAATCTCTGAAATTTTTTCCTGCTGCGCGAATCATAGAAGGTCCTCCAATATCTATTTTTTCAATGATTGCTTTTTCTTCAGTGGTGTTTTTGAGTGTTTCCTCGAAAGGGTATAAATCAACGATGACAAGGTCAAGTTCAGGTATTTTATATTGTGCCATTTCGACTAAGTCCTGCTCCTCGTATCTGCGACCTAATATGCCACCAAATACGGATGGATGTAATGTTTTTACGCGTCCGCCTAAAATAGAGGGGTAACCTGTAACAGATTCAACCGAAACACATGGAATGCCTAAATCTTCTAAAAATTTTTGCGTGCCACCAGTTGAATAAATAGTGATATTTAATTTATGTAAGGTTTTTGCTAATGGCTCCAAACCATCTTTGTAAAAAACTGAAATGAGGGCTGATTTTATTTTCTTTTCCATACCCAAAGGTACGCGCTTTCCATTTTTTATTTTTTGCTGATTTTCCACAAATTCTTCTGTAGCTAGGGGAATAACTTTATTAAGGAAACAAGGGTAATTAAGACCAAGCTATAAAAAAGGTATTTGGCTTTTCGCTTATACAGCCATAAATAAACAAACAAAAGCCCTAGGTAATAGCTTACCACCATTCGCCCTGACATTTGAATAAGCAAAGGAGTCCCAATGGGATTTTGGTGAAACGACAAAACCACACGATTTAAGAAATTTATATAGGATTGAATCAGGCCGCCTAGGTGCATACTAAAGTTGACTGGGTTAGGCAAAATTACTAATCCTATTAAAGCATATAATAAAAGGCTACTTAATGGTACCATCATAAAATTACTAATAAGGACCAAGGGGGAAGTTTGATGAAAGTGATATAATAAAATGGGCAATGTGGTCAATTGCGCTGACAAAGTGATACATAAGTTACTCCACATCCAATTTAAAATCGGATTATCCATGGGTAACATTTTATATAATATCCGATAAAATAAATGAATACCTATGACGGCTGCATAGGATAATTGTAAGCCAATGTGATAAATGGAGTGTATGTCAAAAAATAATATTACCAGTATACCACCCGCGATACAATTAAGGGTATACTTGGGTTGGTTTAAAAATGTTCCCACAAAAAATAGGCTAAAAAAAATACTTGCTCTTACTACCGAAGGACTAGCGAATGCAATAAATGTATATATCCAAACTGTTATTAGAACAATGGTAAGTTCAAGCAATCGCCAAAATAGTTTACGTGGTAAATGACCTGTGACAAAAACTAGGTTTTTAAATATTATATCTAAGTGCATTCCACTAATAGCAATGATATGTATAATACCTAATTGGGTGTATGCTTTAATTATATTTTTATCTACATCTGATTTTACGCCTATTAATAATGCTTTTGCAAAACCACTAGCTTCATTATCTATGATATGCATGTCAATTTTTTGAATCATCCATATACGTATATGACTAATGATCCCATTGGGATAGGGTAACCACATTAAGTTTTGCTTATGCGTGGTTAAATAGATAACGCATCCCCAGCTTAATAATATAAATAGGATGACTACCCCTTGCTGCCATTTTTTTAATGGGAGTAGGGGTAAGTATAATAAAGCGCCCATACTTATTCCTACAATGAAAAAAGCAATGGTGGAACTTGTATGATGATAGCCGTATTTATTGGCAATCAAATAACCAATGCTTATTGAAATGGAGATAAATAAAAGGGGATGTTCGGCTTTCCAATGCGACAAGGATTTTTCCATCCCGAATAGTAGGGAAATAAATAAAATTATGAACTGCGGGAAATACGTTTATGCGCCTAATAAAAAAACAACTAATTTTTTATGAAGTTCTGGTTTGCTGTTTTTCCAGTTGGCGACAGACTGTGTTTTTATCCATTCATTGGGCCCTGTTAATTCCATGGCCACGCAAAGTTTGGTGTTAGGATGACAGCTTTGCGTGATTGCTTCAAATAATTGGTTGTTTCGATAGGGGGTTTCAATAAAAAGTTGGGTAACTCCTGTTTGTTTAATTTCAGTTTCAAGTGCTTGAATTTTTTTCTTTCTTTCAAGCGCATCAATAGGTAAATAGCCATGAAAATGAAAATTTTGGCCATTCATACCACTGCCCATTAAGGCTAATAGTAGAGAAGAGGGCCCGGTGTAGGGCTTTACTATAGCTCCTAATTCCTGTGCAGCTGCTACTAATATTTGACCTGGATCCGCAATACCTGCGCACCCTGCTTCGGATAAAATACCAATATTTTTTCCTTGTTTTAATAGTTGTGAAAAAGCATGTATTTGTTCATTTTCAACTTTGTGAATAGCATGCCAAGTATAATCGTCAATGACCATCTCCTTCCATAATTTTTTAAAATACCTTCTTGCTGTTTTTTCATTCTCAACAAAAAAAGCGTCACACTGTTGTATCCAAGTCAACACATCACTGGGCATACTTTCAAATCCTTCTTCATGAAGTAGCATTGGTAATAAATATACTTTTCCTAAGGTCATTATTGATTGTCTTTAACTTGTTGTGTGTTAAGGTGCGCTGCTATTAAAGCATAGAATGGGGCAACCATCCAACCAATAACAGGGAGTAAGTGCAGCATATAAAATAATATACCATTTCCTATAGGAAGTCCCTTGTGATTTGATACATAGTCGGCAGAAGCAATTTTATTTTTTTTCTCAGTAGCTAAGCCATAATCAAGCATGCTATAGCCTAGAAAATAACATTCCATTAGTATGGTAAAAATGGGGGTAAACCAACCAATCAATGGAACGGAACATACAATTACAATGGGAATTAAATAAACTGTTTGCCATAATAAGTTGGTAAGGTTAAGTACCACTGCGCGCGCAATTAATTTTTTATAAACGGTTTTATCTAAAACAAAAGGAATTTCTTTTTGTGCCGCATCTATTCTTAAGTGCAAGTAAGAAAGCATGGGCGAAAAAATGATTAAAAAAAGATATTTGAATAAGGCAAAGTAAAAAAGGAATAAAGTAAACCACAGCCAGAAACTCCCCATGGTTATAAAAAATCCTAGCCAATCACTACTAATACTATCTAACCAAGTTTTTAATCCAGTTCTTAGAATAATCCATTCAATAAAAGTACTTGAGGTGTCACCGAAGTAGGTCATGCCAATAATAAACATAACGGTATATAGTATACCCGGCAATATCATCCACTTCCACAATTTATGTTGCAGAATGAACTGATGTGCTAAAAAATAGGCGCGAACCGATAAAATGAGTTCTTTGAGCAAATTGCTGAATTTGCAATAAAGATACGAACTACTACTTTAGAATGATGCTATGATTGCATTTTGGTTCCATAAGCTAGGTCGCCTGCGTCACCTAATCCTGGTACGATATAGCTTTTATCATTTAAAACATCGTCAATATCACCACACCAAATTGAGGTATCCATGCCAAGTGCTGCTTGTACAGTTTCAATTCCCTTTTTGCTTGCAATAGCTACAGCAATATGAATTTCCTTTGGTTTTTGTGTTTTTGTAATAGCTTGTATGGTTTCAACCAAGGAAGCGCCGGTGGCTAACATGGGGTCGGCTACAATTAGAATTCGATTATTTAAATCAGGGCAACTCAAGTATTCAACACTTATTTCAAAACTACCATCTGGATGATGTTTTCGATAGGCCGAGATAAATGCATTGTCTGCTTTATCAAAATAGTTTAACATACCTTGATGCATGGGTAACCCTGCTCTTAATACAGTTGCTATCACGGGTTGTTCCATTAAAATTTTTGAAGCGTGGATTCCTAATGGTGTTGTTGTATTCGCCACTTTGTGCGCCATGTGTTTGCTCATTTCATAGGCAATTACTTCACCAATGCGTTCAATATTACGTCTAAAGCGCATGCGATCTTTTTGTATTTGCACATCCCTTAACTCAGCAATCCAATTACTTAATAAACTATGTTTTTCACTTAAATGGTGCACCATGGCAAGATATTTTTTTCAAATCTAGGTTTCTTAAGGACAATTTTAAAATAATTTAAATTGATCCCCATCAAATAAGCCTTGATCGCTTAATTTAAGATGAGGAATAACCAGCAAAGCCATAAAGCTAAGTGTCATGAATGGGGAGCCAAGTTGACTTCCTAAGGCCTTTGACATGGCATCTATGATCGTATATTGCTCAGCTACTTCGTAAGGATCAGCGGTACTCATGAGGCCTGCAACAGGGAGGGGGAGTATTTTTGTTTCCGTTTTATTTACACAACTTACACCGCCTTTTTCTTGAATGACACTATTAATTGCAGTGGTAATACTTTCATCGTCAACACCAACAGCAATAATATTATGACTATCATGTGCCACAGTGGATGCAATGGCACCATGCGTAAACCCGAAATTTTTTATAAATGCAATGCTAGGTGGGGCTGATTTATAACGATTATACACAACCATTTTTAAAACGTCGCTTTGGGTGTTTGTTACTAAACAGTCCTCCTTTTCGGTGGGTGACATCCAAATACAATTTGTGATAAGTTGTCCATCAATAGCTTCAATAACAGGAATGAGTCCATTTTGATTGGGGTAATCCTTAGTATACATTTTCAATTTTGTTGCTAAAATGAATGCGGCATCGAATTGGTTAATTGTTTTTTCTTTTATGGGTGCGATATAGGACTTCCCTTTTTCAGCCACCATCAAACCATTGATGTAGGTTGTGGTTACTTCAAATGAAATCAAATCATTAACAACAATGAAATTTGCAGGATCGCCCACTTTCATTTTACCGGTGGGTAATTTATAATGATCAATAGGATTAATACATGCCGCTTGCAGTACATTGAATTTATCTATACCTTTTGCAACCGCCCTTGCACATAATTGATTGATATGCCCTTCGAGTAAACTATCAGGATGTTTGTCATCGCTACATAACATTATATTATTTGTATGCGTATCTAATAACGGATACAATGCTTCAAAATTTTTAGCAGCACTTCCTTCTCTAATTAAAATTTTCATACCTAACCCTAATTTGTCTAGGGCCTCATCCATCGTAAAACACTCGTGATCGGTACTGATACCCGCTGCAATGTATTTTTTTGCATCTTCGCCTCTTAATCCTGGCGCATGTCCATCTACCGGTTTTCCTGATTTATGTGCTGCACTAATTTTTTTAATTACTTCTGGATCATTATATAAAACTCCTGGAAAGTTCATCATCTCACTCAAATAATAAATCTCATTGGATGCCAATAATTCGGTTATTTGATCGCTATCAATCATCGCGCCTGCTGTTTCAAAAGTGGTGGCAGGCACACAGCTTGGCGCGCCAAAGAAAAAATGAAAAGGAACTTTTTTTCCATTGTCAATCATATAATGTACGCCAGCTACTCCGCAAACATTGGCTATTTCATGCGGGTCACTGATGGTGCCAATAGTTCCATGCAAAACAGCCAACCTAGCAAAGGAGCTTGGGATAAGCATACTGCTTTCAATATGCACGTGGCTGTCAATAAAGCCGGGTAATAAATATTGTAAGGGGGCATTTTCGCAAGGACTGATAGCAACAATGATGCCGTTTTCCACCTGAATACTTGCAGGATAAATTTGCTTACCTATAATGTCAACATATTGGCCAGTAATGGAAAAGGTAGCTTTCATTTTATAATTAGTTTACATATTAAACCAATAACTAAATTTAAATATAAGGGCCCTACTTTTATTTTTAAATAATGGATCTGTAAAATAATTGTCGGTGTATACTAAAAAAAAGTCGCTCATTGGTTGGTACCTATATTGCAAACGACTATTAATATTAAAGTTATTGCTTTGGGTATTGTACTGTATAAAAGTAGTCCAAAATAATTGGGTATTAAAATTGTATTCAATCCGAGGTGCAATTAATAATAATTTGGTGCTGCCATATTTTCCAGGCAAATTAATATTGTTTAGTTCTGCTCTCAATCGAATATTCAAATTAGGCTGATTACGCCATTGAATACCAGCACTAATTCCTCTAATCGTCCCGTTATAAAAATTACCAATTCTGGCATCGCCAAACCAACCTAATTCCTTACGTGTATCAGACATGAAGCTGATTAAAAATTGGCTATACTGGTATCTTTGCGCAGGTAAAGGGGTGCCTCCTGTGAATGACGTGGGAAATATTAAATCCACTACATTGTTTCCTATGTTTGCTTTTAAAAAGGAGGAATTTTTAAAATCGGTTTGTATACTTAAATTAGAAGTACTTTCATTTAAGGTATTATCGGGATTCAGTACAGTATAGTTTTCTAATTGCACTTCAAACTTTCCAATTTTTCCATTGGGTGGTTGTGTTAAATAAGTTAATTGCGCGTAGCTATTTTTATAACCCATTCTTATCACTGTATCCCTTAAGGCATCATAATTATTTATACGTTCAACAAAACCCATATCCGTATAATAGTTTTTGCCTAAATTTCCAATTTCAAGCACGGTATTCCAATGCTTTTGATTTGTAGCTATTCCTATGTCAACATAGGAATTTAGGTCTGTAATATTTGCCTTCATTGACTGGTGGTAGGCTGCCCATGAGCTAAAGGTACCTGGAACATTGGAGTATTCAAATGAAATACCTGCGTTACGACCATATCTGTCCAATGGATTTTTTAATGCTTCTTCTTTTGAAATGTAATTTTCACGATTTAAAAAGTAGCCTTTAATTTCAGATCTTTTTAATACTCTTTTATGCAAGGTGAAGGCAGAAAAATTTTCAGGACTATAATTTCCTTGTTTTCCCGTTTGCATATTCATGACACCGATCCTAGTTCCGGGTGCTAAATTACCAGATAGTCGGGCGCCAAATAAAATGGGAATTCGATTTCCTTGCTTATCTAATCCAATCGTCCTTGAATAAAAAGGACGTACAGGGGGAATACCAAAATTGGCAAATAGGTCAGAATTTTCAATGAAAAAATTTCGTCTTTCAGGAAGAAAAATATTAAAGCGCGTTAAGTTAGTTACTTGCTGATCCACTTCCACTTGTGAAAAGTCGGGATTGACAGTAACATCTAAATTTAGTGAAGTGTTTAATGCAACTTTTGCATCAAAACCTGCATTGCCATTGGTGTTTAAGCTTTTATTATTTAGCTTATCCTCATTGGCAGTTCCAGTGATATAGGGTTGAATAATTAAATTATTTGAATTCATGGGCGGTGGCGTAGGCCAATGTATCACGCCTGTATAACCTAAATCATAGGACCTGAATATAGGGGGCACTTTGGCCCAGGTATTGTATTGAACATTTTTTGCATCAATCCGAATAAAATTGATGCCCCAATGTTTTTGATTTGGATCATATCGTAATGATTTTAAAGGAATCATTATTTCCGCCACCCAAAAATTTCCATAGTCCTTGGTTGCGGAAAACCATTTTGTATCCCAACTCCAATCGCTCATCCGTTCTGTGGAACTACTTAATTGATCTTCGGATTGTACATTCATGGCACTCAAAACAAAAAAGAAGCCATTTGTTTTTTGATTCAATGGGTCAAGTACAATACCAATACCATCATTGCCATCATGTCCCACATCTCTTTTTAAACTTTTGATAATAGCGGTACCGCTGTCGTATACTTTGAAGGCAAAATAAATATTTTTTTCATCAAAGGTTAATCGTACCTCTGTTTTTCTTTTTGCTTCGCCTATATTATTTGGAAATTTTTTATTATCAGCATTTACCAATTTTGTATTCGCCCAAATCGCTTCATCTAATATTCCATCAATTTTAATGACATCAGTTGTTTTAATTAAATCAAGTTGGTAGTCTTTTTGAAATTCAGTGATTTTTTGTGCTTGACATTTTGTTACAAAAGCAATCGAAAGACAATAAAAAACAAAGATTCGGATCAAGCGCATTATGCTAAATAATTTTAAGCAAATATCAGATATGTATATTAATTATCCTTATTAGGATAGCGCTTATATAAAAATAAAAGTATGAGCGGTCTATTATTGGTCTAGAATGTCAGGACGGCGCTGTTGGGTTCGTTCAATTGCTTGTTCTTGTCTCCAAGCTTCAATTTTTTTAGGATCACCCGACAATAAGATAGGAGGCACTTGTAAACCTCTAAAATCAACAGGTCTTGAAAATACCGGCGGCGCTAATAAGTTATCTTGAAAGGAGTCGGTCAATGCGGAGGTTTCATCATTCAATACCCCTGGAATAATACGACCTATCGCATCCACCAAAACGGCTGCGGCTAATTCACCACCACTTAATACATAATCACCAATGGAAATTTCGCGCGTCACATATAAATCACGAATGCGTTGGTCAATACCTTTATAGTGACCGCAAATAATTAGTATTCTATTTTTAAGTGAAAGTGTATTTGCGTCTTTTTGCTCCAATGTTTTACCATCGGGGGTCATAAAAATGATTTCATCAAATTTACTATCTGCTTGTAATTCGTCAATTGCATTTGCTAAGGGTTCACACATCATCACCATGCCTGCACCACCACCATATTGATAATCATCTACCTGCCCATGTTTATTAATAGCCCACTTCCTGAGTGTATGTAATTTAATGGTAAGCAATCCTTTTTCCTGTGCACGCTTCATCATGCTATGCTCAAAAGGGCTCGTTAATAGTTCTGGTAAAACGGTTAAAATTTCAATGGTCATAGTGTAAAGATAAAAGAAACAAAATAGACGCGTATTTTTTTCTATTCATTCGGTATGCGTTTAGCCCAAAAGATCCCCTAAATCGCGTCGGTCTTTTTTTGTAGGGCGGCCTATTTTACTTAATCGCTTTCCAGTATGAAAGCTAGATGCTACTTGACTAACGCGTTCCAATTCCTCAATGGGCGTAAGGTCGGCGTAATATTTTATGGCTTCTATATAGGCCATTCTTGTTTCAAGTAACTGGGTTACTTTGATGACCCAGTTTTTATGCTCCGTTCTGGCTTCATATTCATCCCCCACAACCACTGCGCGCGATGCTTTTACGGGTTCCCCTTTAATTTTTACACGACCTTTATCAATGGCTTCTGTTGCCTGACTACGGGTTTTAAAAATACGGATACACCACAAGTATTTGTCTAATCTAACTTTTTGTTTCTCCGCTTTTTTTATGGTTTCTTGCCCCCGCATGTATTAGGATTTTTTTTCTGCAAAAAACTGATGAAAGTATGGAATGGTTTCGATGCCTTTGTAAAAATTGACAATATCATATTTTTCATTCGGGCTATGCAAGTTGTCACTGTCTAAGCCAAAACCCATAAATACAATTTTTACATTTAATTCCTTTTCAAACAATGCACAAATAGGAATACTACCACCACCACGCACTGGAATAGGATCCTTTCCAAAAGTAGCAGCAATGGCTTTGGCTGCACTTTGATATTCGTGGGAATCAATGGGTGTAATGTAGGGTTCTCCACCATGATGTTCAAATGCATTCACCGTAACAAATGCTGGCGCTATTTTTTTAAAATGCGCCAATATCATACTGGTTATTTTTTCAGAAGATTGGTTAGGTACTAATCTACAAGATATTTTAGCAAATGCTTTTGACGGTAATACCGTTTTAGCGCCTTCTCCTGTGTAGCCGCCCCATATTCCATTTACTTCAAGTGTGGGTCTAATACCCGTTCTTTCATTGGTGCTGTATCCTTTTTCACCCCAAGTTTGTTGAATACCTAAATCTGTCTTGAATTCAGTTTCATCAAAGGGAGCTTCAGCCATTTTTTTTCTTTCCGCGTCGGTAGCCGATAATACATCATCATAAAAACCTGGAATAGTAATATGGTTATTTTCATCATGACAGGATGCAATCATTTTTGATAAAATAGTGATTGGGTTTGCAACTGCACCCCCATATACACCACTATGTAAATCACGATTAGGTCCGGTAACTTCAATTTCAATATAGCTTAATCCACGTACCCCAATATCAATCGACGGGGTATCCATACTAATCATTGCAGTATCACTGATTAATATAACATCTGCCTTTAACAATTCCGTATGTGCTTTTACAAACTGTGCTAAATTTGGACTTCCAATTTCCTCTTCCCCTTCGATAATGAATTTTATATTCGTGCAAAGTGATTTTGTTTGTGTCATTATTTCTAATGCCTTCACATGCATGTAGAATTGCCCTTTATCATCGCAAGCACCACGTGCATAAATTTTACCATCTTTAATTGTAGGGTCAAACGGACTGCTATGCCATAGTTCCAATGGATCAGCAGGTTGAACATCATAATGTCCGTAAACAAGTACCGTTGGGAAGCTAGGGTCTGATATAATTTCACCATAGACAATGGGATGTCCTTCAGTTTCATAAATTTTAGTCACTGGCGCACCTGCTTGTTTTAAAGCTTCTTCCACTGCTTTTGCGCAAGTGCGCATATCACCATTGTTTTCTGATTTTGCACTGATGCTAGGTATACGTAATAAGGCTAAAAGTTCTTCTAAGAATCTTTCTTTGTTTTGGTCTTGGTATT
>JBIIRW010000101.1:0-4957 GCA_044341385.1 Sediminibacterium sp.
AAGTAAAAATACGATTAAAAAATACAAACAATGAGTGCACCCACATTAGTGATTTTGGCAGCAGGAATGGCAAGTAGGTATGGAAGCATGAAGCAAACTGAAGGATTCGGCCCCAATGGGGAAACGATCATGGAATATTCAATATATGATGCAATTCGTGCAGGATTTGGGAAAGTTGTTTTTATTATTAGAGAAGAATTTGCAGAGCCATTTAAAAATATTTTTGAACCAAAATTAAATGGCAAAATTGAAACTGCTTATGTGTATCAATCTTTAGATAAGTTTACCAATCATTATCCGACACCTACAGATAGAACAAAACCCTGGGGTACTGCACATGCATTATTATGTACCAAAGGGGTGGTGAACGAACCATTTGCAGTGATCAATGCAGATGATTATTATGGTGTAGATGCTTTTAAACAAGCTTTTGATTTTTTAACCAATACCTGTTCTGAAAAAACATATTGTATTTTAGGATATGAATTATCCAATACATTAAGTGATAATGGAACAGTGAGTAGGGGTGTATGCACTTTGGATAATGAATCGTATTTGACAAAAATCAATGAGCGTACAAAAATATTTAGAACCGGGAGTGGTCAAATTGTTTATGAGGAAGAAGGTATTGAAACTCCATTGGCAGAAGATACAAGAGTGAGTATGAACTTTATGTGTTTTGCCCCTGGTTTTATTGATTTGTGTGAACGTGAGTTTGCCATATTTTTAGAAAAGCAAGGGCAGGAACTTAAGTCAGAATTCTTTATTCCTTTGGTAGCGGGCCGTTTTGCAGAATTAGCATTAGGGAAAGTAAAAGTGATCGCTACAGAAGCAAAATGGTTTGGTGTTACTTATAAGGAGGATGCTCCAGGTGTTAAAGCAAGTATTGATCGATTAGTAGCTGAAAAAGTATATCCAACTAATCTTTGGTAATAAAAGTGCGAAAAAAAATTTAAAAAGCCCCGTCCCGAGTATTCGGGACGGGGCTTTTTAAATAAGGGGATATTATATTTAAAATCTTTTGAAGGAATTCAGTATTAAAAATAGGTAAAGGAGGGCGTTTAATTAAATGACCTAACGCTATACATGAAGTTTTTTAAATTATCAATTTGCGCCTTTCTATTCGCGCTTTGTCCGGTTGTGTACTTTTGGAGTTTGATGTTTATATTTTTTGTTTTTTCATTTTTCTTTAATTCATTGACTACATCAATTATTTCCGTTGATTTAACTGCAAATGCAACACCTTCAGCTAATTTTTGTCTTGTGCTTATAACGCCAATCAGTTCTCCATTCGCATTAAAAATTGGTGCACCTGAATAGCCAGGGTTTGCACTAATCTGTATTTGGTAGGAGCTGCTATCACCTTCATAACCTGTTTGCGCACTTAAATAACCCTTGCCGTAAACAATATCATTGTCATTGCGTGGAAAACCTAGGGTAAAAATTTCTTCACCTAAGTCCGAAATATTTCTACGGATGGCATAGGGGATAGCTTTTGGTTGTTTGTAATCCTTGTCTTCAATTTTTAATAAGGCTAAATCATTATTTACATCAGTATAAATAATGGTTGCCTTTAATTCCTGTCCTTGACTATTTATAACAATCGCGCCATCACCTTTTAATACATGTGCGTTAGTGATGATATATCCTTTGGTATCAATAAGAAATCCGGAACCACCACTAATTAATTTTGCATTTTCAGGCACCTTTGTTTTCACTTCATTCAATAAGTGACCTTGCGCTTGTTGATTTTTTTTAATGACTTCAACTGCTTTACTTAACTGGAGCAATTGTGATCCATTTAAGCTAGGTGATAAGTACATTACAATAATTGAAGTGAAGACGGCAAAAAATCCACCAAATGAGGCGGCAATGGTAATTACTTTTTTATGTTTTGACCACAATTGAATTACTTTGGTTGGTTCCGTAGCTGCTTCAATAGGGGCCCACTCTCCATTAGCTAATAAAGTAGAAAAAACTTGCTTAGAAGTATGCGAAACATTTATTCGCTTCGCATAGTTTTCCATTTGATCTAAAAATAGTTTGTGTTCAACAACCATTTGATCAATATCCGCTGATTTTTGTCTGATGATATCAAATTCCGTCCTTTCCTGATCCGACAATTCGCCAGACAGGTATTTTTCAATGGTCTCTAATAATTGTATGTCTTCCATAATTAATCTCCTATATTATATTGCGCGAAAAATAGTTTTTTGAGGCGCATCAAACATTTATATTTTTGGTTCTTGGCATTATCAGCATTGGTATATCCAAACTCATTTGCTAGTTCCTGCATTCCTTTTTTATTTAAATAATACCCTTCTAATAAACTTTTACAAGGCTCCCCTAAACTATTTAATGCCCTGTCCATTATTTCAAATGCGGCATCTTTTTTTTCAATCTGCCCCATATCCATTTCGATAGAAATGCTTTCCTCATTTTCACTCAATGGACTACTGTATTTACCCATTTGTTGTAAGCGTTTTAACCACAAATGCTTACAGATCGAAAAGAGATAGGTTTTAATCTGGCAGGTGAGTACAAATGAATCTAATTGTACTTTTTCATATAAAGCAATCATTGCTTCCTGAAAAATATCCCTTGCGTCGTCAAAACTTCCATTATTATTTTCTACGAAGTGCTGAATCATCGTAAAATGACTTTTATAGAGTGTTTCCACTGCTTTGGAGTCATTCTGAGCTAATCCCTTTAATAGGGTATGTTCATTGAGTTCAGCTTTCAAGGTATTTATACGTATTTATGACAAAAGTAACCCAAAAAGGGTTCTTTTATATTTTTTATGGGCAGAAGGTTACCTTTTTATCCTTTTTGTATTAAGAGTATTAATTAATTAATTTAAAACAAATTTTATGAAAAAAGTATTTGCAATCTTGACTATCGCTGCTTTAACTGCATGTGGTGGTGCTTCAACTGAGGCTACAACTGATACAGCTGCTGCTGCTACAACAGTTGATACTGCTGCTGTTGTAACTGTTGACACTGCTGCTGCTGCAACAGTTGATACTGCTGCTAAAGCAAAATAAATAATTGAGCTGTTGGTGGGTTATTTATAACCCAAACTTGCCAACTAACAGTTATCGGAACAGTTTCATATGGCAAGCAATCGTAAGAGTCCCACCGTTTCTACGGGGGGACTCATTTTTTATACCATACCTCACTCCAGTTTAGGCCATTCCTAAAATTGTAGCATTGACCAGATATAAATTGGGGATTAGTTACCTAAGTGAATTGGATACATTTACTGTTTTATTTCAATTAAAACCTACTAGCTGTTTGTAAATGAAGGAGTTGTAAAACAACTATTTGTTAGTTTTTGCTTTATTTATAGCAAACTATTTTGTCAATTAGCCTATATTGATTACCTTTGTGGAACGATGAAAGCAAATATTAACAATTGGTTTTACTTTTTCTTTTATTTCTACTTTAATCAAAGTAGCCGGGTAATATTTGTAAAAGCATAAAGAAATTAAATAAATATACAATCCCGGCCCAACAGTCGGGATTTTTTGTATCCAAAAATGAAGCAGGGGTACAAATAAAAGGTTGAATTCGAAAAAGGAAGTGTAAAAAGGAATTGGGAAAAATGAAGTGAAAAAAATGGAAGGTGAAATAGACGGTAAGGACCGGAGCGGATAAAAAGTAAAAACTGGATCTGAGATAAATGAATAAAAAGGTTACGATACAAGGTTACGAAGGAAGTTTCCACCAAGTGGCAGCGATGCATTTTTTTGGAAAAAATGTGCAAATAATTACTTGTGATACTTTTAGAGAAGTGGTGAAAATTGGGGGGGATGTTAAATTGTCAGATGGGGCTGTGATGGCTATAGAAAATTCAATTGCCGGAAGTATTTTACCAAATTATAATTTAATACAAAAAAGTAATCTTCAAGTGATTGGTGAAGTGTATTTATCTATCAGTCAAAATTTATTGGCGAATCCGGGAGTAAAGCTTGAAGATATAAAGGAAGTGCATAGTCATCCTATGGCAATATTACAATGCCTGGATTATTTAGAAAAATATAACTGGAAATTAGTGGAGTCCGAGGATACAGCATTAAGTGCCAAAGTACTTCACCAACATAAAAGCAAACATACTGCAGCAATCGCGAGTAAATTTGCAGCACAATTATATGATTTAAATGTATTAACACCCGATATTCATACTTTAAAAAACAATATCACACGATTTTTAATTATGGAACCTAAGGTTAAAAAATCAATGATTGAAAACGCGGACAAAGCATCTGTTTATTTTCAAACAGATCATTCAAGAGGTATTTTATCAAAGGTCTTGGCTAAAATAGCCCAAGGGAAAGTGAACTTAAGCAAATTGCAAAGTATGCCTATTCCTGGAAGTACATTTAAATATGGCTTTTATGCTGATTTGGAATTTGACAATAAAAAGCAAATGGAAAAGGTATTGGAGGATGTAAAATCTTTAACGAATAGTTTGAAAATATTTGGGTTGTATAAAAAAGGAAAAGTTGTAAAAGGATAATGATGAATGTAACAGTTTCACATAGATTAGAAGGTATTGGTGAATATTATTTTTCATCCAAGCTGCGCGAAATTGATGAACTCAATAAAGCCGGTAAGGGAATCATTAATTTAGGGATAGGTAGCCCTGATTTACCGCCACATCCAGATGTGATAAAAGTATTGCAAGACGAATCAAGTAAGGACAACGTCCATGCTTATCAATCTTACAAAGGGTCACCTATATTGAGGGAGGCCATTGCAAATTGGTATAAAAAGTATTTTAAAGTAGCTGATTTAAATCCAGCAACTGAGATACTTCCATTACTAGGAAGCAAGGAAGGGATCATGCATATATGCATGACCTATTTAAATGAAGGCGATCAGGTATTAATTCCAAATCCTGGTTATCCGACATACACAAGTGCAGTTAAGTTAGCGGGTGGCACTCCGCTTTATT
>JBIIRW010000035.1:0-16990 GCA_044341385.1 Sediminibacterium sp.
ACTTCTTCTTTCATTAAACGTTTTCCGTGTGCACCCATTTCATTCAATTGCTTGGAACATTCCAACAAATTTGTTTCTTGTTCCTTCACTTTTCCATATCTTATTTCCGCCACCTTTCCATAATCACCATTTCGTTCCGCAACTTCTGCTTCTTGTTTTAATTTTTCAATAGTTGACTTTGTTGCTTGTACTTTATCTACCAACTCTTTTTCTTCCGACCACTTTGCTTTTAAAGTATCTTGCTGTACTGTTAAATTACTTATTTCAATATTCAAGGCTTTTAGTTGCTCAGGATTATTTTCCCGCTTAATCGCTTCTCTTTCAATTTCATGTTGGCGAATTTGACGAATCAGGGTATCCAACTCCTCAGGCATTGAATTCATTTCCAATCTTAACTTTGCTGCACTTTCGTCAATTAAATCAATGGCCTTGTCAGGTAAAAAACGATCCGTGATATAACGGGTCGATAATTCAACTGCGGCAATAATAGCTTCATCCTTAATTCGAACGTGATGATGCGTTTCATATCTTTCTTTTAAGCCTCTTAAAATAGAAATTGCATCTTCCTTACTTGGCTCATCAATCATTACTTTTTGAAAACGACGCTCCAATGCTTTGTCTTTTTCAAAAAACTTTTGGTACTCATTTAAGGTGGTCGCACCAATGGCTCTTAATTCCCCTCTTGCCAATGCTGGTTTCAAAATATTCGCAGCATCCATCGCGCCCTCACCCCCTCCTGCGCCTACTAAAGTATGTATCTCATCTATAAATAAAATAATCCCTCCATCACTATCCGCCACTTCCTTGACTACGCCTTTTAATCTCTCTTCAAATTCTCCCTTGTATTTCGCACCTGCAATTAATTGCCCCATATCTAAAGCAAAAATTATTTTACTTTTTAAATTATCAGGCACGTCGCCATTAACGATACGCATAGCCAACCCCTCTGCAATGGCAGTTTTCCCCACCCCAGGCTCGCCCACTAAGATGGGATTATTTTTACTTCTTCTTGAAAGGATATGTAAGGTTCTTCTTATTTCTTCATCACGACCAATCACTGGATCTAACTTTCCTTTATTTGCTAATTCGTTCAAGTTTTTTGCATACTTTGTTAAAGATTGAAATTGAGTTTCCTGCGTTGCAGATTGTACTTTTTCCCCTTTTCTTAATTCTTTAATAGCAGCGACCAAACCTTTTTCTGTAAGTCCTGCATCTTTTAAAATTTTAGCAGCCGCATCACTCACTTGTAAAATTGCAATTAGTAAATGTTCCACCGTGACAAACTCATCTCCAAAGGTTTTAAGCGCTCCATTGGCTTTTAGTAATACACTATTTAAATCCCTACTTAAATTAGTTGCAGGTTCCCCAATGGCTTGCTTAGGTAAACCTGGCAAAGCCGCATCCACTTTTTGCATGATCAAGAGTGGATTTAAAGTATTCTTTTTTAATAAAAATTCTGTTGAGCTATCCTTGTCTAACAAAATAGCTTTTAACAAATGCAGCGTTTCTATAGCAGCATCCTTATTGTTATAAGCTAATTGTTGGGCCGACTGAATTGCCTCCTGAGCCTTTATGGTATATTGACTTAAATTCATAATTGTATTTATTATAACAAGGTAGGGGCAAATGAGCAGCCAAACTATGATATAAGTTATAATGGCATAAATAAGTAATTAAAACTGAACTAAAGTCAGGTACAACAAGGATTTTCTGCTAATTTTACATGAAATGACTTGCGTAAATGAAACCACATCACAAACCCGGAATTTTCAAAACTAGGTACGAGCATAAAAGTGAGCCCATCGCCGAACGTAGTGTTTTCTTAAAAAGGGTATTCACTCATTTTTTGTGGACATTAGTTATTTTAGGGACCTGTTTATTCATTGGCATCATTGGTTATAAATTTACTGGACCTATGTCGTGGATTGACGCAGTTCACAATGCATCAATGATATTGGGAGGCATGGGGCCTGTTGTGATTATTGAAACTTTTTGGGGTAAAATTTTCTCCTCTTTTTATGCATTATTTAGTGGCGTTATATTTATCACAAGCATCGGTGTTTTAATTGCGCCAATTGCGCATCGCTTTTTTCATAAAATGAATTTAGAAGATTGAGTCAGGCCGTAAATACAAAATTGGTCAAATCATTAGCCGCACAATTTGGATTTGATTATTGTGGCATTGCCGCAGCAAAAGAATTAACAGAAGATGCCCGTCGTTTGGAAAAGTGGCTATCCAATGGCTATCATGGCGAGATGCAATACATGGAAAATCACTTTGATTTACGCGTTGATCCCAGAAAATTAGTACCAGGGGCAAAATCGGTTATTACTTTTTTAATAAATTATTTTCCATCCCAACAAGATCAACTATTACAAATTGATTCAAATGCAAAAGTTGCAAAATATGCATGGGGGGAAGATTATCATGAGGTAATTCGCACCAAACTTCAAATGATGCTTAGTGAGATGCAAAAGGAAATGGGAAAAATCACCGGTCGTGGATTTGTGGATTCAGCACCTGTGCTGGAAAGAAGTTGGGCACAGTTGTCAGGCGCAGGATGGATTGGTAAAAATGGAAATTTAATTCGACCACAAACAGGCTCCTTCTTTTTCCTAGCAACATTAATTGTTGACATTGAATTGGATTATGATACCCCTATCCCTAAAGATTATTGTGGCACTTGTACCAAATGTATCGACGCTTGCCCTACGGAGGCAATTTTGCCTAATAAAACCATTCAAGCCAATCACTGTATCAGTTATTATACCATTGAATTAAAGCAGTCGGAAATAAAAGCAAACAAAAATTATACCGATTGGGCATTTGGGTGTGATATATGTCAAGATGTTTGTCCTTGGAATAGTTTTAGTAAATCATACAATGAAGAAAAATTTAAGCCTTTACATGGTTTATTAAATATGAGTAGGGATCAATGGATGCAAATGGAAGAAACTACTTTCAAAGAAAGATTCAAAAAGTCACCTTTACTTAGGTCAAAACTAAAAGGCCTTAAAAGGAACGTTCAATATTTAATAGAACAGAGAGAAAAAGAATAATTAATTATTTATCGCCCCTTGCAAATTTTGTAATTCCATTTCCATCTTACTCCCTAACAATTTCTCATTCAATAAGGTTTGAAACTTTTCCCAAGGATACCATCGCACATGTTGTTCAAATGTCCAATGAATTACATAATTTCCTTTTTCTAAAGGGAACCATTCAATTTTAACAAAATAAGGCGCCTGCCCTGTCGCGACCCATTGATAATTAACTGAAGAATCCGTTTTACTTTCAAAATGAATAATTTGTGTACCAATAAATGCGGTATCGTTTTGTAAACGAACTTCATTTTGCTTCCAGTCACTCATCCATGCATTCCATTGATTCAAGTCAGCAGTATAAAAAGCTATTTTTTCTGACGTTGACTTTACCTCAATGGCCCTAGAAACAATTACAGTGCTTGGGAACAATAATGAAATAGCGGTCACCAATACACTTAAAAATAAAGCACTAATCACAGCCAGTTTTATCAATTTCATTTATTCCCATTTAAATATTTTGTACGCCAATGCATAAACAATCACTATCCATATTAATAAAATGGAAATGTCGGGCCAAGCATCCATCAAACTATTCCCCTCAAATGCAATATTTCGCATCGCGTTATTAAAATGCGTTAGCGGGAGTATATTGCAAAAAGGCTGTAACCAGGTTGGAAAATTATCAATAGAAAAAAAGGTACCGGATAATAAAAATTGAGGCAGCGTAATTAAGTTAGCAAATGGCGGAATGGTACTTTCCGTTTTTGCTACCCCACTTACTATAAATCCAAAACCCATAAATAAAAGAAGTGCAATAAAACTAAGCCCCATAATACTCGCAAAGGTGACCCATCCATGCACTAAGGTAAACTTAAATGCAAAATGACCTATGCCGATGATAATGATCGCCGTGAGTAATTGGAAAATAACTCTGCTCAACGCTTCCCCTAAAATAATATATAAGCGACGAATAGGTGTCGCATAAAATCGCTTCAATACCAATTGTTGTCTTAAATTAAAAAACAAAAATGCAACTCCAAACACACCTGCACTTAATAATGAAAAACCTAATTGTCCAGGCAATATAAAATCAATAGTACGATAAATTCGTCCGGGCACTTTTTTTACATTATTGTTTACAACCGCAATACTTGGCGCATCCTTAAAGCGTTGCTCATTTATTTTAGAAATGACCGAATTTAAAATAGACTTTACCAATTGAATATTTTGCGGATTGGCCGCCTCTGAGCTTATTAAATCAATGGTATAGGGTAAATTGGGGTTATCAGTTGCCCGAATATGAATCATTGTGGTAATTCGACCTTTGGCAAGCTCTCCTTGAATTTTATTACTATCCCCTGTTGCAAATTTAAACCCTGGTATATTTTTAATTGCAGCATAAATTGGATTAGTCGTATCACTGCCTTGTGTCATTGCCACATTTACATTGATATTCCCACCACTACTTAAAAAGCCAAAAACAAGGATAAATATCAATGGAAAAGCAATACTAAAGATAACAGCTGATGGACTTCTAAAGGTAGAACGTAAACTTGCTTTTGTTATGGCAAGCATTGCTTTAATTTGACTATAAGCAGGCATAAATTAACGTTGATTGAGCTCAAAGATAGGTAATCGTGCCTGCGGCTGACCCATTATCTGTTTGATTGATTTTAATTGTTGCAATACCTGCCATTGTTCTATTCCAATTTCTTGTTGTATTGCTTTGGTTTTTACTTCGTTTTTGTAGCCTTCGAAAAATTCTTCAATAAATGACCTACTTTCTGGATATGACTTAATACTATACCCTTTTAATTTGGCCATTTTAGCAGCAGATGCCAATGCATCATTTAAAGTTCCAATCTTATCCACCAAACCCACTTTGATAGCATCTGCACCTGTCCATACACGTCCTTGTGCGATGGAATCAATATACACCACGCTTTTTTGTCTACCTGCCGCTACCCTTGATGTAAAGGTATTGTAAACACTGTCCACACCTGATTGTAAAAATTTTTGTTCTGTGACAGTTAATGCTCTCGTTGCAGAAGGTGCATCTGCATATTGACCAGTTTTAACGCGATCAAAAGTGATACCTAATTTATTTTTCAAAAATTTCTCCGCATTGGGAATCACTGCAAATACTCCAATAGAACCTGTGATGGTATTGGCATCTGCAAAAATAGAATCGGCACCACATGCAATATAATAACCTCCCGAAGCGGCAACATCACCCATACTGACCACCACTGGTTTCTCTTTTTTAAGTAAATCAATCTCTCTCCATATAATATCACTCGCTAATGCACTTCCGCCTGGTGAATTTACCCTTAATACAACAGCATCAATAGATTTATCATTTCGTATCTTTTGAAGCAGTGCCCTATAATCATCACTTGCAATAGCTTCATTTTGACCTTTACCCATCACCACATCCCCATCTGCATATATCACCGCAATTTTACCACTGCCCGTTCCTCTTAATGCAATTGATTCCGCATAATTATTAATGGACACAAAAGATATTTTAGTTTCATCCACCAAACGTAATTTTTTACTAATGATTTTTTTTAATTGGTCATCATATATCAAACCATCCACTAATTTGTATTTTAATGCATCCTTCGCATTTTGTACTTTTCCTTCATTCGCGAAAGCTTTGATTGAATCTGCGTTTAAGTTTCGCATTTCAGCAGCTCCTTGAATAAAATTGTTATAAATTGAATTTAACCAAATCCCTGTTTGTAGTTTATTTGCCTCCGACATTTGCGTATATCTGAATGGTTCAGTAGCGCTTTTAAATTTACCTGCATAAAATATTTGTGGCTCAATTTCAAGTTTATCAATTAAACCTTTCAAAAACATAGTCTCATAATTAAAGCCGGACCATTCCATACCCCCTTGCGGATGTGTATATATTTGATCAGCAACATTTGCCATCATATATCCTTTTTGCGAAATTGTTTCCGCATACGCCACAATAAATTTATTTGATTTTTTAAAATCAATCAATGCTTTTCTAATTTCCTCCGTAGCTGCATAGCCATTTGGATTTTCTGCACACTTGATATAAATACCCTTAATACTAGAATCTTTTTTTGCATAATTCAACAAACCAATCAATTCTGACAAACTTGGTTGTTTGCCATTTTTTTTATTCATCAATTCGCTAAAGGGGTCGTTTTTAGATTGCTCTAAAAATGTTTCAGAAGCGTCAATCACTAAAACCGAGTTTTGCGCTATTGCTACTTTTTCATCTGTTGAAAATGCAGCTGCTATTCCAATTAAAATAAAAAAACCGAGAAAAGAAAAAATGATCAAAGCCAACAAGGCTGCGAAAAATGTTTTAAAAAAGCTTTTCATGAAGTTGCAATATTAAATTAAACCAAAATGCCCAAAATAGTTGGAGATAAAGTAGTTTAACGCTGTAAAATTATGGATATTTGGGCTACTTTTATAATCCTTCTATGAACAATGCATACCTACTGATAGGCGGTAATTTAGGCGACCGATTGGCGAACCTAAAAAACACCACAAAAGAAATTGAATTGCATTGTGGAAAAATACTTTCCAGCTCGGCGATCTATGAAACAGCTGCATGGGGATTTACCGAACAACCCCCCTTTTTCAATCAAGCATTACAGGTGGAAACCGCTTTATCCGCAACTGAATTAATACAACAATTATTGACCATTGAATTATCATTAGGCCGAGAAAGGTTACTCCCCTTAGGACCAAGATCCATTGACATAGATATCATCTATTTCAACAGCGAAATAATACAATCCGAAATTGTTACTATTCCGCACCCTAGAATGGAGCAACGCAACTTTGTGCTCATTCCTTTAAACGAAATTGCACCCAACTATATTCATCCTGTCTTAAATTTACCCACAAGTACCCTATTAAAGCAGTGCAAGGATGAATCGCATGTGTATAAAAAAACGATCAATTAAGCATTCTGCTTACTATATTTGAATCGAAGAATTAAGGAAAATATGAAGCATCATTTTATTGCAGTAGAGGGAAATATTGGCGCAGGAAAAACAACATTATCACAATTGTTATCCCAACATTATAATACAAAATTAATGTTGGAAGAATTTGCGGAAAATCCATTTTTGACTAAATTTTACGAAAATCCAAAACAATACGCTTTCCCACTTGAATTATTTTTTTTAGCAGAAAGATTCAAACAACAACAGGATTTAATTAAGACCGCAGATTTATTTCAATCAGTGACGATTTCAGATTATTTATTTACAAAATGCTTGTTATTTGCAAAAGTAAATTTGCCAGAGGAAGAATACAGATTGTATCAAAAAATGTACGAGGTATTCAGCCAACAACTCACGCAGCCAGATGTATTAATATACTTACATGCCCCAGTAAATAAGTTGCAGTCCAATATAAAAAAAAGGAATCGCAAATTTGAACAATCGATTCCCGATGAATACCTTTTTAAACTACAAGAAACTTATACCAGCTATATTAAACAACATAACATAAAAACGATATTTGTGGACGCAAGCAATGCTGATTTTTTATACAATGAAGCGCATTTCAAATTGATCACGGATGCACTTGAAAAGGATTTGGAAGAAGGGCAATATTTTATTAACCTCCCATAATGGAAAACATGCAAAGCCCTGTTAAACAATTAAATGATCCTTTGGGTGCTTTACGTGTCACCGAGTTTCGAAACTTAATGATTGGGCGTTTTTTATTTATCATGGGCTTAAGAATGATGGGCACACTTGTCGGCTGGTGGATTTACGAATTAACCAATGCTCCTTTTGCTATTGGGCTCATCGGATTAGCAGAAGTAATCCCTGCAGTTTCACTGGCTTTATATGCTGGACATGTGATTGACAAAAGTGAAAAAAGAAAACTTTTATTAAGGGGCGTAATTTTATATTGGTGCTGTGCACTTATTTTACTTTTTTTATCGATGGACATTGGGACACTTAAATTGACTTCATTACAAATAGCCATAGGTATTTATTTCATTGTATTTTGTACAGGAATTATACGCTCTTTTACAGGCCCTAGTTTTGGAACCATTATTGGCGCGGTGGTGCCCAAAAATTTATTACAAAATGCCACCACTTGGAGCCAGGGTATTTGGCTGAGTGCTTCCGTCTTAGGACATGCCATTGTAGGATTTATCATTGCAGGCTTTGGCCACACTGGTTCATTAATTGTGGTCGTAAGTTTAGTGGGTATTGGATATGGCTTTATTGCCATGATTAAATCAAAGCCGCCACACGCGGACGTTGTGGATCAAAAAACTTTAGAGAGTGTAAAAGAAGGCCTCCGTTTTGTATTTAATTCAAAAGAAGTATTGGGGGCTTTATCCCTTGATTTATTCGCTGTTTTATTTGGCGGTGCGGTAGCCATGATCCCTGTTTTTGCAAAAGATATTTTAAAAGTGGGGCCCATTGGCTTTGGCTGGCTCAATGCAGCTTCAGATATAGGCGCGATTATCATCATACTGATCATTACGATTTTCCCAGCAAATCGTGGTCAAGGAAAAAAATTATTACTAGCCGTTGCAGGGTTCGGCGTATGTATTATTGTGTTTGCATTATCTAAAATATTTTGGCTATCCTTTATCATGTTATTACTAAGTGGCATTTTAGATGGATTCAGCATGATTGTTAGAGGCACTATTGTGCAACTTAAAACACCCGATCATATGCGCGGCAGGGTGATGAGTGTTAATTCAATGTTCATTAACAGCAGTAATGAATTAGGGCAATTCGAAAGTGGTGTTGCAGCAAAAGCAATGGGTGTAATCCGTTCTGTGGTATTTGGAGGAGCTATGACTTTATTAGTGGTTGGCGTAACCTGGTTTAAAGCGCCTGCTTTAAAGAAAATGGAATACTAAAAAGAAGGACTAATTTATATTAGGCAATGGCTGTTTGAATATTTTACTGCTTAGCAGCAAAATAATTACCCCAATTTATTTTATTGCTTATTTACTCAACAAGTCCTTCATGACCGAGTGAACTGCAGGACAAAATTCAGCATTCTTCATGGTCACTGGTATACGCTTATAAAAAGTATCCTCATCGGTATATGGGAATCGTTGACAATCAGAGGGGCGATGTTCATAAATACTACAAGCATTGTCCTTTCCCAAAAATACGCATGGCTTTTGTTGCAAAACATAATCTCCATCATTATCCATTGCCAAATAGGTATCGATAAACGCTGTCTCCTTAAGCCCTAAATACTTACTGATTCTTTTAATATCCGGCATCTTGAATCGAGGGGAGTAATTCTTACAGCATCTTGCACAGTCCAAGCAATCAATCTTTTCAAAGGCCGCCTCATGCAAATCAGGCAATTGCTTCATTATTTTGCGCTTGTCTTCTTTTTTTAAAAAATACTCGAGTTTTTTAAGCAACTCTGGCGCCGGCGCCTCAAATAATTGTTCAGTAGATTTGTCCATATTATAGGGTAAAAGTAAAACATTTCTCATTCATCCACAAGCTTTCCCCATCAATTGAATCCACCCATCCCAGACCGCAGTTTATGTCGTATCTTTGAGGCAATTTTTTAAACTACCCTATTTATGTTTGAATTGAACTCCAACAACGCAGAATTTATCCAAAGACACATTGGCCCTAATCATGATGATACGCAAAAAATGCTATCGATTATTGGTTTAAAATCAGTGGATGAATTAATTAGCAAAACAGTGCCTGATAATATTCGTTCAAAAAAAGCAATGGAAATTCCTACAGGACTCACGGAGTTTGAAATGTTGCAATCTTTAAAAAAAATAGGTGAAAAAAATATTGTTGCCACCAATTTTATTGGGCAAGGTTATTACGGTACCATAACACCAAGCGTAATTCTTAGAAATATTTTTGAAAACCCAGGTTGGTACACGCAATACACACCTTATCAAGCTGAAATTGCCCAAGGTCGATTAGAAAGTTTATTGAACTTTCAAACCATGATTACCGACTTAACGGGCATGTCTATTTCAAATGCTTCTTTATTAGATGAAGCCACAGCTGCAGCGGAAGCAATGGCCATGATTTTTAATCATGTAAATAAGGCGGAAGTTGCAACGCAACCAAAATTATTCGTTGATCAATCCATATTTGGCCAAACCAAAGATGTTTTAGTGACTAGAGCAACTCCAATTGGTATTGAGATCATCGAAGGCAATTATAATGAAGCGAAAATTGATCATCAATTTTTTGGTGCCATATTGCAATACCCCAATAGCAAAGGTACTATTGCCGATTACCAACAATTTATTGATCGTGTGCATGAAGCAGGCGGTTTGGTGATTTTAGTGGCTGATATTTTAGCATTAACCTTATTGAAAAGCCCAGGTGAATTAAATGCTGATGTTGCCGTAGGCAATACCCAACGCTTTGGTGTTCCGATGGGATTTGGTGGACCACATGCAGCTTATTTTGCCACAAAAGATGAATTCAAACGCGGTATGCCTGGTAGATTAATTGGGGTAAGCGTGGACGCACAAGGCAACAGGGCACTTCGTATGGCGCTGCAAACGCGCGAACAACATATTAAAAGAGAAAAAGCAACTTCAAATATTTGTACCGCCCAAGCATTACTTGCCAATATGGCCGTGATGTATGCCGTTTATCATGGGCCGCAAGGTTTGAAAAAAATAGCAACAAAAATTCATGCTTTAGCACAAAACCTGGAGCAACAACTAGCTTCTTTAGGTATACAACAAGCCAATGAATTTTATTTTGACACTTTGCATCTTCATGGATTTGATAGTAGTGCATTGAAAAAATTAGCCAACGAAAAAAATATCAATTTCAACTATTTTAACGACGGAACTGTAAGCATTACTATTGACGAAACAATATCCAATGCACATGTACAAGAAGTAGTTGCCTTGTTTGAAAAATTAACTGGGAAAAAATCAACTGCAACCAATGCAGGGGTAAAAAATGAAAAAGTGCCATCGCAATTAGTGCGCAGTTCAAGTTATTTACAACATCCAGTATTTAATATTCACCATAGTGAAACGCAGATGATGCGTTATATCAAACAATTAGAAAATAAAGATCTGTCCTTAAATACAAGCATGATTAGTTTGGGTAGTTGTACGATGAAATTAAATGCAGCTACTGAAATGATTCCAGTAAGCTGGCCAGCATTCAGTACCATGCACCCATTTGCACCTAGTCATCAAACAATAGGTTACCAAGAGATGGCGAATGAATTAAGTGCCTACTTGTGCCAAACTACAGGCTTCACTGCATGTAGTTTACAACCTAATAGTGGTGCACAAGGAGAATATGCTGGTTTATTAACTATTCGCAGCTATCACCAACATCACCAACAAGCACATCGCAATATTGTATTAATTCCAATCAGTGCACATGGCACCAACCCTGCTAGTGCGGTGATGGCCGGATTTAAAGTAGTGGTGGTTAATTGTGATGCAGCTGGAGATATTGACATGAATGATTTAAAGGAGAAAGCCCTATTACATAAAGATGCATTAGGCGCTTTAATGGTGACTTATCCATCTACGCATGGTGTATTTGAAGAAACCATTATTGACATTTGTAATTTAATACATGAACTAGGTGGATTGGTATATATGGATGGTGCAAATATGAATGCACAAGTTGGATTGACAAGCCCAGGAAATATTGGTGCAGATGTTTGTCATTTAAATTTACATAAAACATTCGCTATTCCACATGGTGGTGGTGGACCTGGCATGGGCCCTATTTGTGTGAACGATAAATTAGCACCGTTTTTACCAGGACACGCACATTATGGTAATGGCGCGAACGCAGTGAGCGCAGCACCATTAGGCTCGGCAAGTATTTTATTAATTAGTTACGCATATATTAAAATGTTAGGTGCCGAAGGATTAGCATTATCCACTGCATATGCCATTTTAAATGCGAATTATATGAAGGCAAGATTGGAAAAAAATTATACCATCTTATATGCCGGCAAAAATGGTACTTGTGCCCATGAATTCATTATTGACTTACGTCCATTTAAAGCAAGTGCTGGTATTGAAGCGGAAGATGTTGCAAAGCGCTTAATTGATTATGGATTTCATGCACCAACTATGAGTTTCCCAGTAGCTGGCACTATTATGATTGAACCTACAGAAAGTGAAGACAAAGCAGAATTGGATCGATTCTGTGATGCACTTATTGCCATTCATGAGGAAATTAAAGCGATTGAAAATGGCGAACTAGATAAATCTGATAATCCATTAAAAAATGCACCGCATACACAAAAAGTAATTTGTGCTGATGAATGGAATCATAAATATACCCGTCAACAAGCGGCCTTCCCATTATATTATGTGCAACATAATAAATTTTGGCCAACCGTAGCAAGGGTAAACAATACCCATGGGGACAGAAATTTAGTTTGCACTTGCGAACCCGTTGCATCCTATGCTTAGTAAGTAAATAAAATTCACTGACCGCATACAATAATAAAGCCTTCCTCAAGTTTTTACGAGGAAGGCTTTATTATTTAACCATTACTTGTAGCGGTATCAGCAATAGTTGTAGAAAGCGTATTATTATTTAACATAAACTCATATAGGGAAATAATTTTTTCTTTGTCTTTTAATACGAATTGCATTTTTTCAAGGTCTTCTTCTAAAACTTTTAACTTCCCATTCTCCATCAAATAGTTCGAGCTAAATTGACCTGCTTGTCCTTGATCTCCCACCCAGTCTTCACAAATCATTTGGCCCTCGCCAATTAATACCCATAATATATTCAAGTCGGGATAATGCTCATGTACTTTAATTAAGATGTCCGAACCTACTGAACCTAGATGCCTAAGTTGTTTTGAAAAATAACCATTGGATAATTTAATTTTCTTTTCAAACGAATACGGATTAATGTTTCTAAATTTTAGATACATGGCAATGCGCTCAATAGGTTTCATAAGCTTTAAGTTTAATGATGAAATGCCTGATAAAATATTTATCGACTTCTTTCTTAAACCAAAGTAGTATTATAAAATATTGACACATGAAATCTTATGCCTCAAAAAATGTAGGCAAGAAAATTTGAGGCATACGCCTTTTAGAAATAAAATTGATTAATTGCTTACGCCTGTTGCTTTTCAGATAGCTCAAGCCATCTTAATTCTGCAGCCTCTAATTCATTATTTATTGCACCCAACTGCTCACTTAACTTAATAATTTCATTATAATCAAGATTGGGGACATTTAATTGATTAGTGAGTACCTCCTTTTTGCTTTCCAACTCAGGCATCGTTTTATTAAGTGTATCCAACTCATGCTTTTCCTTAAAAGTCATTTTCTCTGATACTTTTTTATTGACAACCACTGATGCTGATGTTCCATTTTCGGGTGCCACTTTTTTTGCATCAAACTCTTTGGCAGAAGTGATATCTGAACTCAGGGATGCTAAACTTTGATTTGACTTTTCAAGGATACGGTATTGTGTATAATTACCAGGATAATCCCTAATCACACCATCCCCTTCAAATATAAATAAGTGATCTACTAATTTATCCATAAAATAACGATCATGCGACACAAGTAATACACAACCAGCAAAATCAATCAAAAATTGCTCAAGGACCGCAAGCGTAGGTAAATCTAAATCGTTAGTAGGCTCATCTAAAATTAAAAAATTAGGATTCTTAAAAAGTATGGTCAATAATTGCAATCGCTTCTTTTCTCCGCCACTTAATGCACTTAAATAAGTGTATTGTTTATCTGGTGTAAATAAAAATAATTCTAAAAATTGCGCAGCACTTAATGAGCCTCCACTTGCTAGCGGGAATTGCTCTGCAAAAGTTTTTAAGTACTCAATCACCCGCATATCTTTTTTGTATACCAAGCCCTCCTGTGAAAAGTGTCCAAATACAATGGTATCCCCCACATTAATTTTACCACTATCTGGCTGCGTAATGCCTTGTAAAATTTGTAAAAAGGTGGATTTGCCAACGCCATTCTTACCAACTATTCCAATACGCTCCCCTTTGCTAAATGTATAATCAAAGCCTTTCAATACGATTAATTCACCATAAGATTTGTACACTTTCTTCGCTTCAATAATCTTACCCCCCAATCGGGTCATTTTCATATCTAATTGCAAATTGGTATCATCAATTTTTTGTTTGGCCTTTGCTTCTACTTCGTAAAAATTATCCTGCCTGCTTTTGCTTTTCGTCGTTCTAGCTTTGGGCTGTTTGCGCATCCACTCTAATTCCTTTCTGAATGTGTTTTTTGCTTTATCAATACTGGCTAATTCAGATTCAATTCGTGCCGCTTTCTTTTCTAAATAATTTTCGTAATCCCCTTTGTAACTATATAATTTCTCACGCTCTAATTCCCAAATCTCATCTGTCACTGCCTCTAAAAAATAACGATCATGCGAAACCAATAATAAAGTTACCTTTTCCTGCTCCAAATAATTCTCCAACCACTCAATCATGTTTAAATCCAAATGATTCGTTGGCTCATCCATTAACAATAAAACATGCTTAGGCTCAAAGCCAATTTGTATTAATGTTTTTGCCAATGAAACGCGCTTACGCTGCCCGCCACTTAATTTTGATACGGGTTGCTCTAAATGGTGAATATTTAATTGCGTTAAAATAGTTTTTACTTTGGATTCAAAATCCCATGCATTATTCTCCTCCATCTCCATAATCGCATTGGTAATTAAATCCTCATCCTCCGTTTCCATAGCCATCTCATAATTACTTATTGCCTTCATGGTGGGATGTTCCTGATTAAATAAGTTTTGTGTAACCGTAGCTGATTCTATAAACTGTGGCTCCTGTTCAAACATGACTAAGTGTACATCCTTATGTATTTTACAAGTGCCTGCATCAGGATGTTCTTTGCCCGATAAAATGCGTAATAATGTGCTTTTCCCCACTCCATTTCGAGCAATTAAGGCAATGCGGTCACCTTCATTGATATTAAAACTAATGCCCTTAAAAAGGGGGGTAATTCCGTAACTTTTGGTCAATCCTTCTACTGATACATAATGCATGGCGCAAAGATAAGCGGGGAAAAGGAGTATGTCACTTTTTAGATAGGCTTTAGCTAAAAAATAGGGTAAAAAGAGGGGAACAATGTACTTTTGTCATTGTTATAGAATAAAAGTAATAAAATGAAGCATTTTGAGGTCCCATTAGGATATCGCAGCTCTCTGATTTCCGCAATCAAGGAAAAAAGAAAGGAGGACGATAAACTAAAAAAAGACACCCAGCCTACCTTACTTGATTTAGGTAATTTGAAAATATATTTAGCGCGCCACTTTGGATTTTGCTATGGTGTTGAAAACGCGATTGAAATTGCCTACAGAACGATTGAATCCAATCAAGGAAAAAGAATTTTTTTATTAAGTGAGATGATTCACAACCCACAAGTAAATGCAGATTTACTTCAAAAAGGCGTGCAATTTTTACAAGATACCAATGGAAAAGAATTAATTCCATTGGCATCATTAACCCAAAAAGATATAGTAATCATTCCTGCATTTGGAACGACTATTGACATGGAAAAAAAATTAAATGCCATTGGCATTGAAGTGCAACAATACAATACCACTTGTCCATTTGTTGAAAAAGTTTGGAACCGAAGTGCTCAAATTGCAAAAAAAGGATATTCTATAATTATTCATGGAAAGCCTAAGCATGAAGAAACAAGAGCAACTTTTTCTCATGCTTCTGCGAATAGCCCTACATTAATCGTGAATGATATGGAAGATACCATTGAATTAGGAAAAATTATTTCTGGCGAATTACCTGTATCCAATTTTTATTCCTATTTCAACGGTAAATATTCTGAAAACTTTAATCCCGCAATTGACTTAGAAAAAATTGGGGTGGTAAATCAAACCACGCAATTGGCTACAGACACCCAAGCCATTTCGGACTATTTAAAAACTGTGATGGTTACAAAATTCGGTGAATCCGAACTGCCCGTTCATTTTGCAGATACCCGAGACACTTTATGTTACGCTACCAATGATAATCAAACCGCAGTCAATAGCTTATTAGAAATTCCTGCAGATATCGCTATTGTCATGGGCGGAAAAAATAGTAGCAACAGCTCACATTTGGTGGAGCTTTGTGAAAATAAATTAACCACTTACTTTATTGATGGTCCAGAAAAGCTCATTGATGCTAACACCCTACTAAATACCAATTGGAGAAACAAAGAACAAACGATCATTAATAATTATTTGCCAACACAAAAACCTACTACGATCTTAATGACCAGTGGCGCTAGCTGCCCCGATACGGTAGTGGAAGCGGTTATTCGACAAATAGCCGACTATTATCAAGTTTCAGATGCTTTAAATGCATTAGAAGCAAAATGGATCAATTAAGAAAAATAAATTATTTATTATTGGCTTGACTGATGCGCTCTTGCGCCCATTGTAATGCAATGGTCAGCTGTTCTTCTCTACTCATATTTGAATTATCCAAAACCAAAGCATCCTTCGCTTGTTTCAAAGGACTGTGTTCCCGGGTGGTATCAATCAAATCACGGTGTTGTAAATTTTCTGCAATTTCTTCAACCGTAATTGCTGAATTTTTTGCACTTAATTCTAAAAATCTTCTTTGTACTCTAATATCAGGACTGGCAGTAACAAATATTTTCAATTCTGCTTTCGGGAAAACAACTGTTCCAATATCCCGCCCATCCATCACAATTCCTTTTGATTCACCCATGGCTTGCTGCTGTGCAACAGCAAAATCTCGAACAAGGGCAATGGTAGCCACTTCACTTACTTTTTGACTTACCCGCATCTCCCGAATTTCTTGTTCTACATTTTCCTCATTTAAATACATATCACTCTGTAAAGTTGCCGGATTGTATTTGAATTGAAGGGTGATTTTATTTAACGCAGCTGCAATATCCAAAGTATTGTCAAAATCAATTCCTGCTCTTAAAAAAAAT